>LNFL01000180.1 GCA_001464275.1 Actinobacteria bacterium Ga0077560
CGTCATCCGCGCACGTACGGGTCCACGTAGACGTCGTCGATCTGGAAGTCGCCGCCGCCCGCGGAGGTCGTGAACACCAGCTGGACCTGCATGGACTGGCTGCTGTTCCACAGCGCCAGCGAGGTGGAGAGCGGCAGGACCGCCGTGGGTGCCCAGGACGAGGTCCCCTCGAAGTGCCCGAGCGTGGTCTGCACGGTGGCGCCCGCGGCGTCCCTGTACCGGACGGCGTAGGTGATGCCGCCCCACGTGCCCGAGACGCGCTTGCTGAAGAAGCGCCACGTCGGCTTGGTGATGTCCACGCACAGCGCGGGGCTCACCACGGTCTTCCCGGCGGGGATCCGCAGGGAGCGCGAGTCGCCGGCCGCGCGCACCTTCCACGGCTCGTTGCCCGAGACGACCGACGCGCCGCCCAGGGTCCAGCCGCTCGTGCCCGTCTCGAAGCCCCCGTTGGTGAGCAGGGTGTAGGACGCGGTGTCACCCCAGGCCCGGAACGGCGTGCTGGTGGTGCTGGTGGCGCATGCGGCGGATGCCATGGCGGGCACCGCGGCACAGGCCACCAGCGCTGCGGCGGCGACCATGCCGGGGCGGCGGAGGGCGAGTCGGGAACGTGCGGGCATTGGCGTCCTCTCCAGACGACGAGATGGTGGTTCATCGCGGACCCCCGGGTCGGGGGGCGTGCTGCGACATTCCGGATATCGGCCGCGCCAGCGGCGGCCACGGCCGGTCTGGATGAATCACCCATCCGCTCCATGCGCCGCTCTGAGGGCGGGACCGGATCCGGTCCCGGGTCGGCACCGATTGCCGGTGATCGCGCGGCGCGCCACCCTGAACGTGAGCTGAATCCACGGATTGGGGACGCGGTGATGGGGGACGTGCTGATGGTGATCGCCCCGGAGCGGTTCCGGGATGAGGAGGTCTCCGGCACACGTGAGGTGCTCGCGGCCGAGGGCCATGTGGTCGCCGTCGCCAGCACGCGGGCCGGGACGGCCGTGGGCGCGGATGGGCTCCGCGTCGCGGTGGACCACCGGCTCGCCGACGTGCGCGGCGACGAGTGGGACGCGGTGGTGTTCATCGGCGGGCCCGGCGCCCGGGCGATCTGGAGTGACCCGGACGCCATCCGGCTGGCCCGTGAGGCCGACGCCGCACGGCGGGTGATCGGGGCGATCTGCGTGGCGCCGGTCATCCTCGCCCACGCCGGGCTGCTGCAGGGGCGCGAGGCCACCGTGTGGCCGGGAGAGCGCGGCCGTCTGGCGATCGCCGGGGCGCTCACCTCGCCGCTGCACGTGGTGGTGGACGGCCGGCTGGTCACCGCCGACGGACCCGCCCAGGCGCACCGCTTCGGGGTCGCGGTCGCCGCCGCCCTGGCGGGATCCGGCGACCACCTCACGCCCGGCGCCTCGGTCCCCGAGATCTGGGTGGGCTGACCCGGCGGTCGACGCCGTCAGCGAAACGCGGCGCGGTCCCCATCACCTCGACGCGATGGGGCTGCGCCGGAACATCGGCGCGCGGGCCGGCTGACCGGCGCCGCGGGAGGTGCGCATGTCGGTTCTGAGTATCGCGCGCATGGATGGTGCGCCGCGCGCCGTGTTCGACGCGCTGCAGCATCACTGGGCCGGGCATCCCGCGGACGGCCGCCTGATGGCGCGCACCGTCGCCCACGGGCCGGCCGGGTTCGTGGTGGTCGAAACCTGGGACGGTGCGGAGACGGCCCATGCGGCCTGGTCGATGATCCGCCTGGCGGGCATCCCGGCACCCGACCTCGAGCTCTACGAGGTGGTTGCGCGCACCGGCGGCCGCGACGACAACAGCCTCAGGAACTGGATCGAGCTGGCGATCCCGGACGCGTCGGCCTGGGAGGCGGGCGTCGTACCCAGCGACTCCTGACCGCGCGTCAGGCCTGCCGGGACTCCCCCGCCGCGAGCTGGGCCTGCACCGCCCGCAGTTCACCGAACAGCGGGGAGAGGGCGCCGAGGACCGTGTGCAGATGCGCCACCGCGTCCTCACGCTCGCGTTCCTCGGCGGGCAGTGCCGGGAGCCGCTCGATCACGTTGAGCAGGTCCAGCGTGTCGTCGGCCATGCGCTGCACGATGCCGGTGAAGCGGTCGAGCTCGGCGCCGATGCGCTCCAGCTCGGGGTCGTTCGGATCCATGGCGGCCATCCTTGCCGGGCGTATCCGTGCCGGAGCCGCGTCGTGCGGCCCTCGCTCAGATCATCGACCCCCGCCCGCCCGTCCTGAGCGCATCGAGAGAATCATGGTGGTGGCCGCCGGCCGTCCGGCGGCCACCACCGGGGCTCACGCGTACGGCGCCAGCAGCCGCCCGCCACCGTTCCGGCGCCCATCCGCTCGGGGCGCGAGGATGGCCAGGACCTCCCCGCCGGTCTGCCACGGGCACCCGACGATGAGCGTCCCCCGCAGCTGCTGCTCCAGGCGTGACGACAACCCGTGGTGCAGGTTCACGTGCTCCCGCACCGTCAGCCCACCGCCGCCCTGGAGCAGGACGTCGCCGACGACCTGCTCGGTGATGGTGGACAGCGCCCACGGCAGGTGATCGCGGTCGTGCCGGGGGCAGGACCGGCACCGGCACATCCGCTCACCGCACCTGCTCCAGCTGATCCCGAAGCTCACGTCCAACCTCCTTGCGTGACGATCCTCGTCAGGTCGGGAAGTGCGCGCGCGCCCACTCGATGTTCCGAGCCGAGCGTGGCGTCGGCGAGGGGCCGCGTCCAGGGGTCGAACGGTTACGTTTGTTAAGGGAAAACCATCAATGATGGTGGGACGGCGGGTCGGATCACCAGGGACGGCGCTCCCGGGGCAGGCCCGCCAGGCCCTCCCGCAGCGCCTCCGCGATGCGATCCGGCGACGGCGGGCAGCCCGGGATGCGGATGTCCACCGGCAGGACCGCGTCCAGCGGGCCGGCCACCTCGTGGGGGTGCGCGGTCACGCCGCCGCCCAGGGGGCAGTCGCCCAGCGCCGCCACCAGCCGGGGCTCGGGCATCGACGCGTACGCCCGGCGCAACGGCTCGAGCATGCGGGTGGTGATGGGCCCGGTCACCAGCAGCACGTCGGCATGGCGCGGCGACGCGGTGATGGCGAAGCCGTACCGCGCGAGGTCGTACCGGGGGCCGCCCGCGGCGATGAGCTCGTGCTCGCAGCCGTTGCACGAACCGGCGTCCACATGGCGGATCGCGCATGAGGCCGGCGGCTGCCGGGTGAGGCCGATGCGCCGCCGCATGCGGGCGAGGTTGGTGAGCAGCACGTACACGGCTACCGGTCCACGCAGGCGTAGCAGAGCTCGAAGCTCTTGTTCACCAGGGGGAAGTCGGGAAGGATCGCCCGCGTCGCGGCCAGCGCCACCGCCGGCCAGTTGGCGTACGAGCCGGTGCGCAGGTGCACGCGCCGCACCGCCCCGGCGGCGAGCTCCACCGTGCACACGGTGCGTCCGCGCGGGCTCTCGGCGATCCCCACCCCGTGACCGTCCCCCTCGTCCGCCGCGTGCACCGCGCCGGGTCCGATGGGCTCGCCCAGCAGCGCCATGGCGATGGCCGCCGATTGGTTCAGCTCCACCCACCGGGCCTCCAGCCGGGCCGACACGTCGCCATGGGGCGTCGGCGGCAGCGCCGGGGCGAACTCCGGGTACCACAGGTGCGTCGCGGCGGTGCGTGAATCGGCGGCCAGGCCGGCCGCGCGCGCGGCCGGGCCCACCACGCCCAGCGACCGGGCGGTGGGGGCGTCGACGACGCCCGGTCCTGTTGTGCGGTCGCGCAGGGAGGTGTCGAACAGCAGCTGGCGCGCGGTCGCCGCCGCCTCCGCGGCGATGTCGGTGACCTCGGCGGCGGCGTCGCGCCGCGCGGCCTCGCCGGGATCGGCGGGCGCGCCCGCCAGGGTGACCGCGTCGAACATGAACCGGTGGCCGGTGAGCGCCGCGCACACCCGCTGGGCGCGCTCCTTCAGCTCGGCGAACGCCATCGTCCCGGGGGTCAGCCCCACCCCGGCGCAGATCTGCGCGACGTCGTTCAGGTGGTTCCAGATGCGCTCCAGCTCGATGAGCAGCGTGCGGTACCGGCGCACCGCCTCGTCCGGCGCGCGGCCCTCGGCATCCTCGACGGCCGCGCAGAACGCCACGGCGTTGGTGACCGCGCAGCCGGCGCACGCGCGCGACAGCACCCGCAGCGCCGCATCCGGGGACCGGCCCTCCGCGGCACGCTCCAGCCCGCGGTGCTTGTGGAACAGCCGGGCGTCCACGTGCAGCACGCGCTCCCCGACCACGTGGAAGAGGAAGTGCCCCGACTCGATGATGCCCGCGTGGATGGGGCCCACCGGGACCCGGTGCACATCCCGGCCCTCCACCGGCGTCGCCCACAGGGCCCGGTCGTCGGGATGGTGCACCAGCGCCCGGTGCGGCTCGTGGCCGGCGAAGCGCACGCCGTACAGGTCCGTGGCCTCACGCTCGTCCCAATCCGCGGCCGGCAGCAGGTCGACCACGCTGGGTACGACGCCGTCCACGGCCGGCGTCGCCACGATGCGGACGGCGTCGCCCACCAGCACGGCGCGCACCTCGGGCGCGCCGTCCGGGCCGGCGGCCGCGAACAGCCCGGCGAACGCGTCGGGGTCGTGCGCGAGGTGATCGCGCCAGGCGTCCGCGGGGATGCGCAGCGGTTCGGGCATCTCAGCCGCCGCCCAGCAGCGTGGCGGTGAGGGCGGCGTCCGGGAGCGTGAAGGCCAGCGCGCCGACCAGCCCCAGCGCGACCAGCGACAGCGCGCACGCCGCCTGGAGCGGCCGCATCGCCCGCCGCCCGGTGGGCCGCCGCCCGCTGATGCGTCCCGGGACCGACTCGATGAGCACGTGGATGATCCCGATGAAGCCCAGCGCCAGCAGCACGGCGGTGACCGCGGCGAACGCCACCGCGCCGGCGTCCACCGCCCCGGCGATCACCAGCAGCTCGCTGGCGAACAGCGGCGACGGGGGCAGGCCGCTGAGCGCCCCGGCGCTCACGATGACCGAGGTGGCCAGCGTGCCGTCCAGGCGCAGCAGCCCGCGCGGCGGCCGGCGGCCCGCCGACGGCTGGTACCGCAGCAGCGGCGTGGCGGCCCAGAACCCCAGCGCCTTGGCGGCGGCGTGGCCGGCCACGTGGATGAACACCCCCGCCGCGGCGTACCGGTTCTGCATCGCGATGCCGATGGCGATCACCCCCATGTGCTCCAGGCTGGAGTAGGCGAGGAACCGTTTCCAGGCCATGGGCCGCCACAGGAACGGCACGGCCACGGCCAGCGACGCGAGCCCGATCCCGCCCAGCAGGTGCCGGAACAGGTCCTCGCCGACGGCGGGCGACAGCGCCTCCACGGTGCGCCACACCTGCAGCGCGACGGTCGGCAGCAGCGCTGCCGAGAGGATGGCGCTCACCGGGGGCGGGGCCTCGCTGTGGGCGTCCGGCAGCCAGTTGTGGACCGGTGCCCAGCCGGCCTTCGCGGCCATGCCCACGATGATGAGCACCGCCGCGGCGGCGGCCAGATCGCCGCCCTGCCCGGGGACGGCGTCCCGCAGGCTCGCGAAGTCCAGCGATCCGATGCCGGCGCCGGAGGTGACCCCCGAGACCACCAGCAGCACGATGCCCAGCAGCGCGACGGCGAGCCCGCAGCTGGTGAGGATGAGGTACTTCCAGCCGGCCTCCAGCGCGGAGCGCCCCCCGCTGAACGCCACCAGCAGCGCGGAGGCCGCGGTGGTGGCCTCCAGCAGCAGCCACCCGAGCCCGAGGTTCCCGGCGAAGGGGACCGTGGCCAGCACCGCCCAGAACGCCAGCAGGGCGGTCGCGTAGTACCGGCGGGCCGCTGCCGCGCCGGTGCCCGATCGCGTGGCCCGCGCCAGGTAGGCCGGCGACAGCGCCGCGCTGCCCCCGGCCACCCCCGCGATCACCAGGGTGAACAGCCCGGCGGGGGCGTCGATGACGTACCAGCCGCCGCCCAGGGCGTCTCCGCCGCGCGCCAGGATCCAGGCCCCGCACGCCGCCCCGGCCAGGCCGCCCACCACGCCGGTCGCCACCAGGATGCGGTCGATGCCCGCGGCGGCGCCCGGCACCAGGCACAGCAGCGCGGCGAGGGCGGGGATGCCCGGCACGGCGATCGCCAGCACGCGCAGCAGGTCAGTCACGCAGGCCCCGCATGGCCTCGGCGTCCGTGGTGCCGAACGCCCCCAGGATGCGCGACTGGAAGGCCACCGCGACCGCCACGATGATCGCGAGGTCGAACACCACCCCCAGCTCCACCACCGTGGGCAGCCCCCGCTCACCGCTGAGGGCGACCACGGCCACCCCGTTCTCGATCACCAGCAGGCCCAGCACCTGGAAGAGCGTCGCGCGGCGCATCACCGCGATCACCAGGCCGATGGCCAGCAGGGCCAGCCCCCCGTGCAGGGCGGTCTGCGAGGCATCCGGCCCGTCCGGCACCAGGGCGATCACGGCCGCGACGGCGGCGAGCATCACCAAGCCGTTGAGCGCCGGTGCGGCGTCGTCACCGATGGGGCGGGGCTGGCGCGTGCGCGCCACGGCGTACCCCAGCAGGGCCGCCACGACGACCGCCTTGGCCAGGAGGGCCAGGCCCGCGACCGGCTCCGGAGTGCCGCCGCCGGAGCCGATGCCCAGTGCCGCCAGGCCGATGAGCAGGGACTGCACGGCCACCAGCGCCACCGAGGCGGACCGGCGTCGCACGACGCCCGCGCCCAGGCCCAGGACCACGCAGAACCACACCAGGCCGGAGCTCACAGGCCGGCCCCGAACGCCCAGGCCGCCACGCCCAGCAGGGTCACCAGCGCGCCGGAGGCCAGCAGGCGCGGCGCCCGGCCCAGCCGCATCTTGGCCTGCCACGACTCGGTCACCGCGGCGGCGACGGCGAGCACCGGCAGCCACGCCAGCGTGACGATCGCGCCGGGGAGCGGGCCGGCCGGGTGCGGCAGCACCACGCCCGCCGCCAGCAGCATCACCACCCAGTGGCGCGCGCCCGCGGCCCACTGCAGCATCGCCAGGTCGCGGCCCGCGTACTCCAGCAGCGGCCCCTCGTGGATCATCGTGAGCTCGAGGTGGGTGTCGGGGTTGTCGATGGGCTGGCGGCCGGTCTCCAGCAGCACCACCAGCGCCATTGCCGGCAGCGCGGCCCAGTGGGCGGGGCTGCTCCACACGTCCGCCTCGGCGGCGGACGCCCACAGGCCGCGCAGGTCGGTGGTGCCGGCGGGCAGGGAGAGCACCAGCAGCGTGCCCAGCAGCAGCGCCTCGCCGGAGACCGCGTAGGCCATGTCGCGGGCTGCGCCCATCATCCCGAAGGCCGCCGAGGTGTCCCAGGCCGACATTGCCGCGGTGAACCGGGCGGCGGCCAGCAGGCCCACCAGCAGGAGGGCGTCGGCGCCCAGGAACGGCCACCGGGGCCCGCGGCGGCCACCAGCGCGGCGATCAGCGCCGGTGCGGTCCGGTAGACCACGCCGGTCCCCTCGGGGTCCACGACGGTGCGGCGCCACAGGCGGCGCAGGTCGCGGTACGGCTGCAGCGGATCGGTGCCGCGGCGGCCCTGCAGGCGGGCCTTGGCGGTCTGGACCAGGCCCGCGAGGCCCGGGCCCGCACCGAGGCCGGCCACCGCGACGGCGCCCAGGGCGGCCGCGGTGCCGGTCATGCCAGCCACCCGGCCCGCAGCAGCGCCAGGCTCACCAGCAGCAGCGCGCCCAGCCACGCCAGGTAGGCGCGCAGCGACCCGGACTGCAGTCGCCGGGCCCCGGAGGCGGCCCGCAGCGCCACGCGCTCGGCGGGGCGATAGATGAGGCGGTCCACCAGGTCCGGCACCTGACCCGAGGAGCGGACGCGCTGCACGATGCCCCCGGCGCGCTCCACCTCGACCTCGCGCTCGGACCGCAGGACGCCGTCCACGGCGATCCGGAAGCTCTTGGTGAAGCCCGCGCCCGTGTACGGCTCGCGGGCGATGGCCGGCTGGCCGCACAGCCAGATCGGCGCCCGGGCGGCGGCGCGTCCGCGCAGCCGCGTGAGCGCGAGCGTGGCAACGGCCAGGGCCGCCAGCAGGCCCGCCGTGCCGATGCCACCGGTTGCCGGCACGTCCAGCGGGTCGGGCCCGCCGCCGCCGATGCCGCCCGGGGCCAGTCCGGCCAGACCCGGGAGGATCCAGCCGGCGCCCATCACCAGGCCCGCCAGGCCGGTGAGCACGATCGCGTGGGCGGCCACCATGGACGCGGGGGCCTCGGTGGCGGCGGCGGATGCGTCGCCGCGTGGGGGACCCAGCAGCGCCAGGCCCAGCAGCTTGGCCACCGCCAGGGCCGCCAGCCCCGCGGCCGCCCCAAGCAGCAGCACGGCGCCGCCGGCCACCACCGCCCCCGCCGGGTCGTCCACGCGCGCGGCGCCGAACACCCCCTGCAGGACCGCCCACTCCGACACGAACCCGGCCATGGGCGGCAGCGCCGCCAGGCTCGCGCCGGCGACGCCGAGCACGGCGCCGGTCCAGGGCATGCGCGCGCCCAGGCCGCCCAGCCGGTCCAGCTGCAGCGTGCCGGTGGCGCCCTGCACCGCTCCGGCGGCCAGGAACAGCCCGCCCTTGGCCGCCGCGTGGGTGACCAGGTGCAGCAGGGCGCCGCCGAACGCCAGGGCCGCCGGCCCGTCGGCGCCTTGATGCCGCAGCCACAGGGCGGCGCCCAGCGCCGCCGCCGCCACGCCCATGTTCTCGATGGTCGAGTGGGCCAGCAGGCGCTTCATCTCGGATTGCATCGCCGCGTAGAGGATCCCCACCACGGCGGTGAGGGCCCCCACCGCCAGGAGCACGGGGCCGGCCCACGCGGGGGCGACCATCCACTCGAACATCACCCGAATCAGCCCGTAGAGGGCGACGGCGACCATGGCGCCGGACATCACCGCCGAGAGCGTGCTGGGGGCCACCGGGTGGGCGCGCGGCAGCCAGGCGTGCAGCGGCACCAGGCCCGCCTTGGTGCCGAACCCCACCAGGGCGGCCGCGGCGACGACGCCGGCGGTGGCCCCGCCCGGTCCCAGCGGCGGTCCGCCGATCGCGCCGTCGCCGGCCAGCACCAGCACGGCCACCCACACGCCCGCGCCGCCGATGTGGGTGATCGCCAGGTACTCGAACATCGCCCGGCGGACGGGCGGGGAGGCGTCGGCCACCAGCGCGGCCACCGCCGGGAGCAGCGTCATGAGCTCCCAGCACGCCAGCAGGGCGCTGGGGTCGCGCGCGGTCACCACCCCCACCAGCGCGAGCGCGAACAGGCCCGACAGCGCGGCGACCGCCCCGGAGCGGGGCATGTGGCGCAGGTATCCGACGGCCGCGACGGCCGCGGGGACGGCGACCCCCGCGATGAGCCCGAGCATCACGCCCGAGAGGCGGTCGATGCCGAACACCGGCGACAGCCGTGAGGAGAACGCCTCGCCCACGCCGGCGCCGTCGATCGCGATCCACGCGCCGGCCGCACCGATCAGCAGCATGCCGAGCGCCTGCAGCGCCAGCCCGGCGGTCAGCAGGCGGCGCCGGAGCGGCAGCAGCACGCCCGCCGCGATCAGGGCGACGGCTGCGAGGACGACCTCGGCCACCCCGTCAGGCGTCCGCGCCACCGGGGGTGTCGGCCCCGTCACGGACCAGCGAGCCGGCCAGCTCCTCCAGCAGCGCCTGCTGGCGGCCCAGCGAAGCGGCCAGGAAGTCCCGCCCGGCGGCGAGCAGCCCGAACAGCGAGGGGTCGCTGGCCGTGTAGTAGACGCTGGTGCCCTGCCGCCGCGAGACCACCAGCCCGTGCTTGCGCAGGGCCGCCAGATGCTGGGAGGTGCCGCTGGAGTCGAGCCCCAGCGCGCCCTGCAGGCTGCCCACCGACCGCTCGCCGTCGCGCAGCAGCTCCAGGATCCGCACGCGCGCCGGATGGCCCAGCACGCGGAACAGCTCCGCCTTGGCCTCGTAGAGCGGCTTGGACACCCCGCCCGGACCCAGCGGGTCCCCACGTCTGCGGCGCGGCGCGGCGCCACCGTCCTGCTGGCTGATGAGGTGCCTCCGGCTCTCCGAGCGGCCCTCCGTCAGGGCGGAGGGCCGTCCGGTCGCTGCTCCAGGGGCGCCGCCGATCCGGGAGCGTTCCGGGTGACGCGGCGCGGTGGACCTCAGGGACATGAGGACCGGTGGACAGTGAACGCCAATATTGAGAAGAATGCAAGACGCAAATATTTGAGAACTTGAAGATATGGGCACCCCATGAGGTTCCTCGCCCTCCGGAGTTGGGTCGCTTTGGCGCTGTTACCGTCGTCATATGCACACTCCCTCCATCGATCTGCGGTTGCTGTCCGGCTTCCGGATCCTTGGCCGGGAGCTGCACTTCGCGCGGGCGGCGAGCCTGCTGAACATGGCCCAGCCGACCCTCACCCAGCAGATCCGCCGCCTCGAGCGGCAGCTGGGCTTCGAGCTGTTCACCCGCAGCTCGCGGCGGGTGGAGCTGACCCCCGCCGGGCGGGTGCTGCTCGCCGGGGCCGAGGAGGGGCTCGACCGCATCGAGGCGGGGATCAGCTCCGCCCGCGCCGTCGCGCACCGCCCGGCGACGCTGCGGGTGGCGGTGGAGTGGGAGGTCGAGGAGCCCTGGCTGGCCGGCGTCCGCGCCTTCGCGGCGGAACGCGGGTCACCGCGGGTCACCGTGACCCGCGGGCACGGTCCGGACGTGGTCGGCGAACTGCGGGAGGGGCGCGCGGACGCCGCCATCCACTGGCTCCCGCCGGACATCTCCGGCCTGCCCAGCGTGCGCATCGGTGGCGTCGAGGCGCTCATCGTGATGGCCGACGACCACCCCCTGGCCGCGTACCCGGCGGTGACCCACGGGCAGGTGCGTGAGCACACCTTCGTGCTGTGGGAGCGCTCCGACGGGCCGGAGTGGTGGGACTACTTCGCCGGCCTGCTCTCGGGCGGCGACCCGGGGTCGTTCCGCGCCATCGGCGTGTCGAGCGTGGACAGCGCCCAGCGCCCGATGCTGGCGGCCATCCCCGGCACCGACCGGCTCACCATGCTCACCCCCGGGTTCTGGGCGGTCGCCGACACCCGCGGGCTGGTCTGCCGGCCGTTCACCGAGCCGGTGGTGATCCCCATGTACTGGTCATGGCCCACCGGCGGCGAGCGCCCCGAGGCGCAGGCGCTGCGGGCCTTCCTGGCCCAGCAACCCCCGGTGACCGGCTAGGGCATGAAGAGCGTGAGCTCGGGCTCGCGCAGCCCGCGCAGCTCGGCCAGGTCGACCGTGCGGGTGTCGATGCCGCGGGCCACGGCCAGGGTCCGCGCCTGCGGCTTCATGCTCTCGGCCACCAGCATGCCGCGGCAGGTCTCCAGGCCGCGCTCGGCGCGGATGTACTCGAGGTATCGGGTGAGCTGTTCCACGGCGTCGATCGTCCCCACGCGTTTCACCTCGACGGCCAGATAGCCATCGGCGTCCGCGCACATGAGGTCCACCGGCCCGATGGGCGTGGGGTACTCGCGACGCACCAGGCGCAGCCCCTCGGCGAGCGCCTGGGGGCTGTCGGCGAGGGCCTCCTGCAGATCGCGTTCCACGCCGTCCTTCTCCAGCCGCGGCCCCTCGTCCATGGCGTGGGTCACATCCGAGAGGATCTCGGTGATGTGGATCTCCAGGCGCTCCAGGGCCTTGCCGGAGCCCTTCTCCACCACGATGCGCTCCGCCGACTCCTCGATCCGCGTGGGCGGGGTCATCCAGTTCTGGGGTTTGTAGCCGCCGGCGTCGGAGTGGACCATCACCGACCCGTCCGACTTGCACATCAGCAGGCGCACGGCCGGCGGAAGCACCGACGAGACGCGGCCGCGGTAGTGGACCTCGCAGTGGGCGACGATGAGACGCACGGGGGACCGACCTCCGGGGTGGGCGCAGGGCGATGCTACCCGCCCCGCGGGGGGCGGTCCCCCGTGGACTCAGATCCCGAGGGGCCGGTTGAGGCGCCGCAGCGGCGGCACGGTGCGGGGCGGGTTGCGCCGCGGGGGCAGCTCGGCCAGCAGGTCGGTCGTGATCTCGGTGATCGCGCGGACCGCCCGCTCGAAGGCCTCGGCCGTGGCCGCGCTGGGTCGCGTCACCCCGCTGACCTTGCGCACGTACTGCATCGCGGCGGCCTCGATCTCATCGGCCGTGGCGGCGGGCTCGAGCCCGCGCAGGATGGTGATGTTGCGGCACATGACGCCCCTCCGGGTCGGATGGGGTCCTTATAGCCGCTCCGCGCCGGGGTCGGCACCCATCAGCCGCAGCGCGGCGCGCAGGTGCGCCTCGCCGTCGGCGATGGACGAGAACGCCGAGAAGACCGCCTCCGCCAGCGCCGGCGGCAACGGGCTGCGGGCCACACCGCCGGGGTAGGCCATCTCGGCGAGGTTGTCGCCGGCGAACCGCAGCATCGTGAGCGCCTCGCGGATGGGGCCCGGGTCCAGATCGTCCGGCGGGGAGCCGCTCACGTCCGGCGGACCCCGACGCCGAAACCTGCTGAAAACGGGGGAGTCACTGCCCTGCGAGGCTAGGGCTCCGCCACCGCCCCGGCCAATAGTGATGGGCGTCTCATCCATTCACCGGTCGAATGGATCTCGCTCCGACTCCTCCCAGCGCGCGTGATGGCGCCGTGCCCAGGCCCGGTCCACGTCGCCGCGCACGATGCCGCGCAGCGCGGGACGGGTGGCCGGGTTCACCAGGGCCATGTACAGATGGCCCGCCACCAGCACGACGAGGGCCAGCATGGTCCAGTCGTGGATCAGGACCGTGCCCGGGAACCGGTAGCCGGCGTCCCGCTCGCCCAGCCACATCAGGATGCCCGTGAGGTAGGCGACCACCATGAGCCCCGCGGTGACCGCGGTGTTGAGCTTCTGGCCGGCGTTGAAGCGGCCCTGCGGGGGCGCGGCGCCCAGGCCGCGCAGGCGCGCGGGGATCCCGCGCAGCCAGCGCAGATCCTGGCGGTCCAGCACCTCCATCTCGCGCAGGGTCGCCAGCAACCGGCGCCCATGGGCGAGCACCAGCAGCAGGGTGCCGGCCGCGAGGACCCACGCGGCGCCCAGGTGCCACGCCTTCGCGGCGGGGCGGGACGTCAGCGGCGTGAGCGCGGGCACCGACAGGAGGAGTCCGGTGGCCAGCATCACCACGAACGTGCCGGCCAGCAGCCAGTGCAGCGCCCGCTCGCCCCAGGTGAACCGGTGGATGCGCTCCGGTGCCGTCACAGCCCGTTCGAGTCGCCCACCCAGGCGTCGGTGGAGTAGCCGCGCGCCTCCCAGTACCCGGTGTGGGGTTCGGTGTCGAAGCTGATGGCGCGCACCCACTTCACGCTCTTGTAGCCGTACATGGCCGGCACCACCAGCCGCAGGGGGGCGCCGTGTTCGCGCGAGAGCGGGGCGTCGTCCATGTGGGTGGCCAGCAGCACGTCGGGCAGGTGGAACTGCTCCAGCGTGAGCTGGTCGGTGTAGGGCTCCTCCATTGAGGCGAAGGTGACGTACCGGGCCTCGGGCAGCGGCTCCACCAGGGCGCTCAGCGCCGTGCCGCGGACCCCTCGCCATCGCACGTCCTGCACGGACCACCCGGTGACGCAGTGGAAGTCCGACACCTGGCGCTCGGCGGGCAGCGCGGCCACCTCGTCCCACCCCAGGTCGGCCGGGCGGCGCACCGCGCCGCCGATGCTGAGCCGGTAGACCTCCGGGTCGAATCGCGGCATCGGCGAGGCGACCGAGTAGATCCGCCAGCCCCCGTCGCTCAGCAGCGCCTCCGAGGCACGTGTCCAGAACCGGTCCAGCCGGGGGGCGATCGCGATGCCGGCCAGGCCCGCGGCGACCGTGCCCAGGAACGCCGCGCGGCCGATGCGCAGCCCGGACTCCGGGGTGGGACGCTCGTCCATGCCGCCAGGGTAGTGCGCCCCGGCCCCGGAGATGTGAACGGGGGCTGAACGGTCAGCGCAGCAGGCGCGCCCCCTGGCCGTGCATCCGCAGGCGGGCCACGGCCGCCCGGAGGCGGGATGCCGCCGCCGCGGGGGCCGGTTCCACCGGGAAGGCCGGTGGCGTGGCCTGCTGCGGGCAGGTGATCCCGGACGCCGGGACCCGCAGCGACACCAGGTACCGCTCCACGCGCAGGTCGATGCAGTTGCTGTTGCCGCCGTAGGCGGTGTGACCGTCGCCGGCCATGGTGAGCAGGACGGCGCGGTCCAGGCGTGCGGTGAGCGCCACGGAGCCCTCGAAGGGGGTGGCCGGGTCGAAGGTGGTCCCCACCACCAGGATCGGGGGCGCGCCGCGGGCGGTGAACGGGCCGGTGTAGCGGTCGCGGGCCGGCACCGGCCAGAACGCCGGCGCGTAGCTGGCGGGCCAGAAGATGCCCCGGCCGAACAGCGGCGACGCCGCGGTCCATGCGTCGTACAGCGCGTCGTAGGGCTCGGCGCCGGACGGGTACGCGCGGTCGGCGATGGTGATGGCGTTGAACGCCGCCGCCCCGTTGCCGTATTCGCCCTGGTCGTCGCGTCCGGTGGCCGCGTCCGACAGCAGCTGGATCACGGATCCGTCGCCCAGGTCGGCGAGCTGGAGCGCGCCGGCCAGCAGCGGCCAGGTCTGACGGGAGTAGAGGCTGATGACCGCGGCGTTCAGGACCTCGATGCCGCGCACCGGGCGGGCGTCCACACCGCGCAGCGGCGCGATGTCGGCGCGCCGCAGCAGCGCCGCCAGCGCGGCCTCGGGGTCGCCGTCGCCGAACTCGCACTCCAGCCGGCACCACTCCAGGAAGCGGCCCATCGCGCGCTCGAAGCCGCGGGCCTGCTGCAGGTCGGTCTCCAGCGGCCGGTTCGCGTACTCATCGGGGTCCAGCGCCCCGTCCAGCACCAGCGCCCGCACGCGCCGCGGGAACAGGGCGGCGTACGTGGCGCCCAGGTAGGTCCCGTAGGAAAAGCCGAGGTAGGTGAGCCGGGTGTCGCCGAGGGCCTCCCGCAGCAGGTCCATGTCGCGCGCGACGTTCTCGGTGGAGACGTCGCCCAGGAAGTCGCCCGTGTTCGCACGGCAGGCGTCCGCGAGCGCCCGGGCGCCGGCGACGTACCCGTCCCGGGCGTCGGGGCCCGGGAACGCCTCCGCGGATGCGGCCAGCAGCGCCTGCGCCGGGCTGTCCAGGCACGCCACGGGGCGGGTGCCGCCGGTGCCGCGCGGGTCGAAGCCCACGATGTCGAAGCGCCGGTTGAGCGTGCTGAACAGCGAGGTCCCGTCCCGCACGAACTCCACGCCCGACCCGCCGGGCCCGCCGGGGTTCACCACCAGCGCCCCGATGCGCCGGGCGCGGTTCGCGGCGGGGCTCCGGATGACCGGGATGTCCAGGGTCGCACCGGTGGGCGCGGAGTGGTCGAGCGGGACCGTGAGGGTCGCGCACTCGACGGTCGCCCCGCAGGGGGCCCAGGCCAGCGGGGCCGCGGCGGCCGGGGCGCCGGCCGCGAGGACCCAGGCCGATGCGGCGGTCGCCGCCACGAGGGCCATCCGGCCTCGGGGCCGGCGGGACGGGATGCCGGTCACATGCACTCCTTCGCTGTGGCGATGCACTCTCACCACACGTTCGTCGGGCCGGCCGGGAGGCCTCCCGGCTGCGCCACACGGACGAATCGCGGGGCGCCGGGAAGGTGCGAACATGCGCGCGTGGCCGATCTGCTCGCCGAGAACCCGCTCCTGCTGCTCTTCGCGTGCCTGGCCGTGGGGAGCGCGGTGGGGGCGGTGCGGGTGCGGGGGTTCATGCTGGGCCCGGCCGCCGTGCTGTTCACGGCCCTGGCCCTGTCGGCGTGGGACGACCGGCTGGAGCTGCCCACCGCCATCGGCACCCTGGGCCTCGCGATCTTCGCGTACTGCGTCGGGGTGGCCAGCGGGCCGTCGTTCTTCGGCACCCTGCGCCACAACCTCGGCGCCGTGGCCGCCGTGGTGGGGCTGCTGGTGTTCAGCGCGGGGGTGGCCTACGTGGCCGGCGACGCGCTGGGCCTCACGCCGGACGTCACCGCGGGCGTCTACGCCGGCGCCCTCACCAACACCCCCGCGCTTGCCGCGGCGACCGAGCAGGCGCAGGGTCCCGGCCCCACCATCGGTTACTCGGTGACCTACCTCGCCGGCGTCATCCTCATGCTGGTCATCGCCGCCTGGGCGCTGAACCGGCCCGATCCCGACTCCGAGGACGACGGCGCGCCCGAGCCCCTGGTGGCGCGCACGATCGAGGTCACCGATCCGCACCTGCCGCCGCTGGGCGACCTGGCCGGTGCCGAGGAGGGGCCCGTGGTGTTCTCCCGGGTCAAGCACGAGGGCCGGGTGGAGGTGGCGCGGCAGGACACGGTGGTCGAGCCCGGTGACCTGGTGTCGGCCGTGGGCCGCCGCGAGGACGTGGAGGCGATGGCCGAGCGCGTGGGGCATCTGGCCGACGAGAAGCTCACCCTCGACCGCCGCTCGCTCGACATGCGCCGCGTGGCCCTCTCGAACCGGCGGCTCTCGGGGCGCACCATCGCCGACCTGGGGCTCGAGCAGCTCGGCGCCCGCGCCACGCGCGTGCGCCGCGGCGACGTGGACCTCATCGCCACGCCGGATCTGCGCGTGCACCAGGGCGACCGCATCCGGGTGATCGCGATGCGCGACCAGATGGCCCGGGTCTCGCGGCACCTGGGCGACTCCGAGCGGGGCCCCGGCGACCTGAACCCGGTGGGGCTCTCGGTGGGGCTCGCCGCCGGCCTGCTGGTGGGGCTGATCCCGCTGCCGTCCCCGGCCGGCGGGACCTTCACGATGGGCGCGGCGGCCGGGCCGCTCATCGTCGGGCTCCTGCTGGGCCGGCGGGCCCGCACCGGCCCCATCGTGTGGTCGCTGCCCTACACCGCGTCCCAGCTGCTGCAGCAGCTGGGGATCCTCATCTTCCTCGCCGCCGCCGGGTCGCGGGCCGGCGGGGACCTGGCGGATGCGTTGCGCGCCGGCGAGGGGCTCCACATCGCGGCGGCCGGCCTGCTGGTGACGGCCATCGCGGGCCTGTCGCTCATCGGCCTCGCGCGCGTGTTCAACCTGGGCGGCCCTCGGCTGGCGGGCCTGGTGGCGGGCGCCCAGACCCAGCCCGCGGTGCTGGCCTTCGCGCAGGAGCGCACCGGCGGCGACCAGCGCGTCGCGGTGGGCTACGCCCTGGTGTTCCCGGCCGCGATGATCACCAAGATCCTCGCGGCGGCGCTGCTGGTGAGCATCGGCTGACCCGCGTGGGGGTCAGTCCCGGATCGCCACCGGTTCCTCGGCCGACCAGGGGAACACGATCCAGCGGTCGGTCCGCATGCCCACGTAGTCGCAGGTGACCGTGCTGATGGGCTTCTCGTAGAGGACCGCGGTGCGGACCTCCGCGACGGCGCCGGCGCACAGGTCGCGCACCACCTCGAGGGTCGCCCCGGTGTCGGCCACGTCGTCGGCGATGAGGATCTTCAGGTTCGTGAGGTCGCGCACCTGCAGCTGCGGCGGGAGGATCACGGGGGCCTGCAGCCGCTCGTCGACGCCGGTGTAGAACTCGACGTTGATCAGGAAGACCGGCTTCACGTCCAGGTCGTAGGCCAGCGCGCCGGCCACCAGCAGCCCGCCGCGGGCGATCCCGAGGATCGCGTCCGGGCGGAAGCCGTCGTCGGCGACCTGCTGGGCCAGGCTGCGGCTCAGCTCGCCGAACCGGCTCCACGTGAGCACTTCGCGGGGTTCCGTCACGCGGGGAACGCTACCTGCCCGGGACCCCGGCGTGCAGGGCCTCGGCGCGGGCGGGGTAGCGCTCGGCGATGGCCGCCAGCACGGCGTCGCGGGCGAGCGCCTCGGCGGCGGCCAGCCGGTGGGCGAGCGAGCCGTCGCCCAGCACCTCCCGCACCCAGCGCGACAGGTCGCCGCAGGCGCAGTGGTGGGCCACCACCTCGGGCGGCGCGTCGCGCAGCAGGTCGTGGAACGCCGCCATGTTGGTCGCCACCGCGCCGGTGGGCGCGCCGCCCGGGTGTCGGAACGTGAAGCGGTGCAGCTCGGGAAGGTGTGCGGCCACGTACTTGTGCCAGTGGCGCACGTGGCGGCATCGGGCGGGTGCCACATGGGCCGGCGTCGCCGCGCCGTGGCGGACCACCACCGCGTGGCCGCGTCCGCGGCGCGCCAGCTCCGCCAGCGTCGTCGCCGGGACGCCCGCGCGTCCCGCGCACCCCGTCGCCCCCGGCAGCAGGATCTCCGCGTCCGCCGCGTCGCGCAGCGGGGCGGGCAGCGCCCTGGGCAGGTACGTCACCGCCAGCAGCGCCCCGTCGCCCGGGTCGCCGATGCCGGGGATGTCGCAGAACTCGTGCGCCTCGTCCACCAGCAGCCAGTGGGGCACGCCGCCGCGACGGCGGCCGGCCGCGAGGTGCGGCAGCAGGCCGGCCACCGCGGCCCGCCGCCCGGCGCGGTCGAGCAGGGAGAGGTCCAGCACGATCGCCCGCGCCCCGTCCCGGAACGCGCGCGCCACCTCGGCGGCGGACGGCGCGGGCCCGCCGCCGTCGATCACGCGCACCCCGGGCAGCACCCCCAGGCCCGCGTAGTCGCCCTCCGGGTCGATCACCAGCAGGGTGTCCCGGGCGCGCACCAGCTCCTCGGCCAGCATGCCGGCCAGGCTGGACTTCCCCGAGCCGCTGGGCCCGCTCACCAGCACCACCGCCCGGGAGCCCGGCACGGTCACCCGCGCGCCGTCGTCTCCGGTGCCCACCCCCAGGTCCCACCGGCGCGGGCGCATGCCCGCCACCGCCGACAGCGTGCGGGGCGTCAGCAGCTCCGCCACGGCATCGCCCGCCGCGCCCGCCAGCGCGAGGTCGGCCGCCTCCCGCGTGGCGGGCACCGCGTTCGCCGGCGCCGCCCCGATCTCCACGGCCCGCAGCATGGGCAGGTCGTTCTCGGCGTCGCCGACCGCGACGGCGTGATGGTGGGACACCCCCAGCACGGCCAGCGCCGCACGCGTGCCGCGTCCCTTGTCCACCCCGCCGGGCACGATCATCAGCTCGCCGCGGTTGCGGATGCACGGGGCCCGGATCCCGGTCTCGGCGGACGCCGCCTCCACCGCGGCCGCGAACGGAACCGTCGTCGCCAGGATCACCTCACCGCGCCGGAACGGCACGCCCCGGGCCCGCAGGGCCGGGTCGAGGCGCCGGTCCACCGGATCGGCGAGGTGCCGCGTCCAGCCGGGGCCGTGCAGCACGGCACCGTCCTCGGCGCACACCAGGTCCACGTGGTCGTCCACGTCGGGGAACACGGCGGCCAGCTCGGTGAGGATGCGGCCGGTCACCAGCACCACCTCCGTGCCGCGGCTGCGGGTGGCGGCGAGCGCCGCCAGCACGTGCGGCGCCGGCCGTCCCCCGTGGGTGAGGGTGCCGTCGAAGTCGACGGCGACGGCCCGGACCCGGTCCGGACCGCCGGTCACGGGGTGCGTCCCGGCCCCTCCGGCGCGAGGTCCACCAGATCGCCGCGCGCGCCCTCGAGGGCCGGGGTGAGGTGGCGTCCCGCGACCTTGCCCGGGGGCCACCACAGCGGCTCGTGCTCGGAGACCACCCCGTCGCTCTCGTCCCGGCCGCCGGCCAGGTCGCTGCGGATGAACCGCGTGTCGGCGCCCGACCAGACCTGGCCGCGCAGGCGCGGCTCGAAGGGGATGGGGTCCACCGGGTGGCCCAGCATGATCGCCGCCTGCTGGCAGGCCACCCCGCCCTGCTTGACCGGGAAGTCGGTGGCGTCCCCGGCCCCCAGCACCCCCTCGGTGTGCGGCACGCGCCCGTCGGTCTCCACCGGCAGGAACCCCAGCGGCGTCGCCGGCAGACCCGGGACCTCCGGGCCCGACAGAGCCGCCATGGTCACGACCCGATCGGCGTCGATGCGCTCCCCGGAGGCGAGCACCAGCTCACCGCCGATCCGGCTGCGCACAACCGTCCCGGCCCGCAGCCGCACGCCGGCGGTGGCGAGCTGGTGGGTCATGGCCGCGCCGGCCGCCGAGCCGAAGATGGACAGGGGCTGCTCCTCCGCGGTGACCACGGTGATCCGCACGCCGCTTCCGGCGCCCCGTACGTCCAGGTGCCGGGCGGTGAGCAGGGCGAGCTCGTAGGCGGGCAGCGACCATGCCGGGCCGGAGGGGACGACGATCGCCAGATGCACCACGGCGCCGCCGCCGGCCAGCCGCCCCACATCGTCCACCAGGCGCCGGTACGCCCGCACGTCCTCGGTGCCGCGGAACGTGACGTCCGCGCCGCGCAACCACGTGCGCCGGCGGGCGCCCACCGCGACGATGAGCGCGTCGTAGCCCAGGCGGCGGCCGTCGGTGGTGATGATCGCGGCCTCCTGCGGCTCCACGACCCCCAGCATCCCCTTCACCAGCGTGAACCCCCCGCGCCGGGCGAGGGACGTGAGCGGGATCTGGGCCCAGTCGGCGTCCTGGAACGGCTCGATCACCGATGCCGGCACGTAGGTGAACACGTTGGCCGGGGCCAGCAGCCGCACGTGCACGCGGCCGTGCGTGAGCGACCGCAGGGCCAGCGCGGCCTCCAGGCCGGCGAACCCCGCCCCCGCGATCAGCACGCCTCCATGTCCCGCGGCCATCGCACACCCCCCGATCACGATGTACCCCTCAGGCTCCCACCGGGGCCGGCCGCGGGCATCGGCGCGCGCCCCAGGAACGCACCAGGGGTGGGCCTGACCCCGGGTCAGTGCCCCTCGCGGACGCCCCAGCGCGCCGGATGGGGCAGCCTGGAGCCATGGCCCAGCATCCGTCCCGCAGGGCGACCCAGCGCGTCGAGCTCAAGCGCAAGACGCTCGAGGCCTACCGGGACGTGGCCGGCGACGACGCGGTCGCCGAGATCCGCGACCTGGCCTCCGGCCTGCGCGGCATGCGGGTGCTGGAGGTCAGCTCCACCGCCACGGGCGGGGGCGTGGCGGAGCTGCTGGCGTCCCAGGTGCCGCTGCTGCGGGACGTCGGGATCGACGCGCAGTGGAGCGTGATCCCCGGCGACCAGCGGTTCTTCGCGTTCACCAAGGCGCTGCACAACGGCCTGCAGGGGCGGCCCATCACGATCTCCGATGCGGACCGCGAGGAGTACCTGCGCCACAACGCCGACTACGCGCGCTCGCTGGCCGACCACTGGGACGTCGTCATCGTGCACGACCCCCAGCCGGCCGCCACCCGCTCCCTGCTGGCCGACGCCGGCTCGGCGCGCTGGGTGTGGCGCTGCCACATCGACTCCTCCGCGCCGGACCCCGTGGCGTGGGACTTCCTGCGGCCGTTCGTGGAGTCCTACGACCGGGCGGTCTTCACGCTCGGCGAGTTCGTCCCGGCCGACCTGCGGGTTCCCGTGCGGCTCATCCAGCCGGCGATCGACCCCCTGAGCTCCAAGAACCGGGAGCTGCCCGGGTACCTGAGCCGCGCCACGGCCGCCGAGCTGGGGATCGACGTGGCCCGCCCCCTGCTGCTCCAGGTGTCGCGCTTCGACCCGTGGAAGGACCCGCTGGGGGTCGTCGACGTGTGGCGGCGGGTGCGGGAGGACGTGCCGTCACTGCAGCTCGCGCTGGTGGGGGCCATGGCCGGCGACGACCCCGAGGCGTGGGGCATCTACCGGGAGCTGGAGGACCGCGTGCGCGGTGAGCGCGACTGCCTGCTGCTGACCAACCAGATGGGGGTCAACGCCCACGAGGTGAACGCCCTCCAGCGCGTCGCCGACGTGGCGGTGCAGAAGAGCACCCGCGAGGGCTTCGGGCTGGTGGTCTCCGAGACCCTCTGGAAGGGCACGGCCATGGTGGCAGGGCGTGCCGGGGGCATCCCCGTGCAGCTGGAGGACGGCCGGTGCGGGCACCTGGCCACCGGCGTCGCCGAGTTCTCGGCCCGCGTCGTCTCGCTGTTGGAGCACCCCGCCCGAGCCCGCGAGATGGGCGTGGAGGGGCACCGGCGCGTGCGCGAGCGATTCCTCATCACCCGCCTGCTGCGCGACGAGCTGCGACTGCTGTCCGAGCTGCGCTGAGGTGCGTGATCCGGGAGCCGCGGCCCCCGGATCACGCACCCCGGGGCGTCAGCCGCGAACCGGGACCGCGGTGACCACCACGTTGTCGCGGTAACTGCCGGTGGAGGCGTTGAACGGCCCGCCGCAGGTCACCAGCACGAGCCGGGGGCTGCCCCGCGTCGAGTAGATGTTCGCCGGCAGCTCCGACTTCTCGACGACCCTGACCGTGGTCACCCGGTAGGTGCGCGTGCGGCCGTCCGCGCTCGTCACCTGGATCCGCGTGCGCGCGGTCGCGTTCTTGAGCGGGCCGAATGCGCCCACCCCCGCCCGGGCCGAGTCCACGTGGCCGGCGATGAGCACGGACCCCGTGCTGTCGCCGGGCGCGGCCCCGTCACGGAACCAGCCGGTGCGCTGGATGTTCACCGGCACCGCCAGGGCACCGTTGGCCAGGTCGATCCCGACGGCCTGCACCGGCGCGTCGATGCGCAGGTCCGCGACCCTGACGCGGGTCGGGGCCGATCGCCCGGCCTGCAGCGGGCGGGCCGCCGTCGGGGCGGTGTCGCCGCGCCCGGTCAGCACCAGCGGCCGGCCGAGGGCCGTCTCGCTCACCACGCCGCACTCGCCCTGGGTGCTCTTCACCAGGCCCGTGCCGATCAGCTTCTCGCGGTAGGTGTAGAAGCCCGCCTTCGCGATGGTGACCGCGGGCGAGCGGGTCTCCCCGTCGCCGCGCACCGTGAAGCTGCCCTTCCAGAACGGGGTCACGTCACAGCGGATCGCGGCCCGCGAGGCGAAGGGCCCGAAGAGCTCGAGCTCGATGGTGGCCTCGGAGTCGCCCAGACCGCGCACGCGCACCCGGTCGAAGATCTGCTCGCCGGGCTTCACCACGTCCGCCGAGGCGATGGTGGTGACGGTGGGCTCGGCGGCCACCAGGGCGGTCTCGCTGGGCTCGGCGCACGGGGTGGCCACGCCGCTGTTGTTCTCGTTCGCGGCGATCGACGCGCGGTAGGTGTAGTAGCCCACCTTGGTGAGGCGGACCCGTTCGGTGTTGTGGACGCCGTCGCCGATCTCGGCGTCGATGGTGCCCGTCCACACCGGGGTGCCGGTGCAGTTGATCGCCTCACGGGTGGGGTACGGACCCCACAGCTCCATGTTGATCGTGGTGCTGAGGGCGCCCATGCCGGTCACGATGACCCGGTCGCTGAGGCTCTGGCCGGGCTTGAGCTGCAGCGCGCTCACCTGGCTGGTGATGCGCGGCGCGCCGGTCACGATGACGCCCTCGCTCACCTCGCCGCACTTGCCCTCGAAGCCGCGCACGAAGCCGTTGGCCTCGAGCCGCTCACGGTAGGTGTAGTAGCCGGGGACGGTCGGGGTGAACCGGTCGGTGACGTACTCGCCGTCGCCGGTGGCGGTGACCGATCCGGTCCAGATGGGGGCGCCGTCGCAGTTCACGGCCTCACGCGTGCCGAACGGCCCGTACAGGGACACGTTCACGGACGAGGTCTCGCCGTTGAGGCCCGTCACGATCACGGTGTCGGAGATGGGGTTCCCGACCGGGGTCTGGGCGGCGCTGGCCTGGGTGCGCACCGCCGGCTGGGTCTCCACGCGGATGGTCTCGGCGGGGATGCCGCACGGCGTGGTGACGCCGGCGAAGTTCTGGTCGCCCTCGATGATGATGCGGTACGTGTAGATGCCGGGCCTGGTGGGCCGGATGACGCCCGACTGGTAGGTCCCCGACCGGGTGACCACGATGTCGGCCGTCGCCGCCGGCGCGGCGGTGCAGGCGATGTCCGCCTCGGTGCGGAAGGGCCCGTGCAGCTCCACCTTCACGGGGGTCCTCCGGCCTCCCGGAAGCCCGGTGATGGTGATGCGGTCGCGCGTGGCGGCGCCCACCAGCAGACGGGCGGGCCGGGCCTGGGTGGTCACCTGCGCCCGGGTCCGGGCGACCTCGCCGGTCTCGGTGGCCGTGACGGTGGTGGAGGCGGCGGTCGCCAGGCGCTGCCCGTTGCGGGCGGCGGCGGGCGTGGTGGGCCGGAAGATGCGCGGGAGCGTCGAGGCGAGCGCCTCGGTCTTCGCGGTGATGCGGATGTCGCCGGCGGTGTCCGGCGTGAAGTCGACGGTCGCGACCCCCGTGCTGCCGGTGTTGACCCGGCCGGGGATGTCTGAGGTCCCCTGGGAGGTGAGGGTCACCGCGACGCCCGGGACGGGCGCTCCGGTGGCGGACAGGACCCGCACGGTCGCCCGGGCCTCGGTGCCCACGCGCAGGCGGCCCACCAGCTTGGTCTCGACCCGGTAGGGGCCGCGGTAGCGGTCCGCCTCGGCGCTGATGCGGCGGTAGATGGACGCCACGGTGGGGCCGATGGCGTCGGGCGCGGCCTCGCCGGGCGCGCCGTCGCCCATGAGCCCGTGCACGTAGAGCATCACGGCGGCCTGCTGGTTGGCGTTGTTGCTGCGCCCGTGGTTCCACAGGACGTAGGCCATCCGCGCCAGCTTGGCGTTCGAGACCGTGGCGCCGTCCTTGTTGCGCAGGCCGGCGACGTTCTCGATCTCCGTGAAGTTGTACCGCTTCGCGGGGTACCAGAACCGCAGGTCGATGCAGAACGCGGGCGGGATGCCGTCGATGGCCCCGCGGTAGTCGCCGAACCACCGGATGCCGTAGCGGTAGCGCTCATAGCTGCCCACGCCCGTGGTGCCGCACGTGTTGCGGCCGACGCTGGAGCAGGGGTCGTTCTGGTTTGGTGGTTCGGCCGCCGACGCCGATCCGGCCGCCATCATGAGCCCGGCAACGGTGGCCAGGCCGCAGATGACGCGCCAGGGGCGCGGGAACCGACGCGGGGGTGCGAGGTTCATGTCGGCGACCCTACCCTCTGGTGAGGTTCCGGTGCTACGCCCGCGAATCGCCGCGGCCGAACGTCATGGACGGACGTTCCCGCCGCTCAGGGCAAGAGTTCACCCGCGGATGCCGAAGGTGAGCGTATGAGTGAACTCCGGATCATGATCGACGGCGTGCCGGTCCCCGACGGGGACGCGGCGCGCGTGCTGCTGGACGACGGGCTGGTGCGCGGGGACGGCGTGTTCGAGGGCATGCGCCAGTACGGGCGCCGCGTCCGCACCGCCGAGGCGCACCTGGACCGCATGGAGCGCTCCTGCGCCGCCATCGCGCTGCCGTTCGACCGCCCCCTCATCGCCGCGGAGCTCGCCCGGTTCACGGGCCTCACCCGCGGGGACGACTGCGCCATCCGGCTCATGCTCACCCGCGGCGGGCAGCGGATCTTCCGGGAGGAGCCGATCCCGCCGCACGCCGACAGCTGGGCGCTCATGGCGGTGGAGCACCGCATCAGCCCGCTGCTGATGGAGAGCAAGACCCTGTCCTACGCCGCCAACATGCAGGCCAACCGGCTCGCCCGCGCCGCGGGGTTCGACGAGGCGCTGATGGTCCGGGCCGGCGATCGCGTGGTCCTCGAGGGACCCACGTCGTCGTTCTGCTGGATCGAGGGCGACGACGTGGTGTTCCCGCCGCTGTCGACGGGCATCCTCGATTCGCTCACCCGTCGCCTGGTGGTGGAGGCCGTCCCGGTCCGGGAGCGCGAGGTGCCGGTCGAGGGACTGGCCGGCGCCACCGGCGCGATGCTCGTGAGCACGGTGCTCGAGAGCCGCCCCGTGCGGGCCGTGGGGGACATCGCCATCCCGACGGACGGCGCGCGGCTCGCCGAGGTCCGCCGCGCGCTGTCCGAGATCACGCTCGCGCGCCTGGGGTGATCACCCGGCGGTGAGCGCCGCCCGCAGGTTGGCGCGCACCTCGTCGATGGGCTTCCACGCCGGCACGATCGTGCCGTTGAGGAAGAACCGCGGCACGCCGTCCAGCGACACCGCCAGCGCCCGCTCGCGGTCGGCCAGGGTCTCCGCGAGGTGGTCCTGCGGGTCGGCCAGGCGCGCCCAGATGCGCTCCGGCACGGACATGCCGCCGTCGATGACCGCGGCGCGCAGGGCGGCGGGGTCGTCCATCGCCGCGCCCTTCACGAAGTTCGCGTTCCACACGGCGCGCGAGAGGCTCCACATGTCCGGGGTGTCGGTGCCCTCGTCGTCGCGCACCATCGCCAGCAGGCGGTGGGCCAGGATGGGGTTGTAGAGGTAGGTGTTGCGGGCGGTGTCCATCCCGATCCCCACCGACGCCAGGAACCCGGCCAGCTCGGCCTGCGCCGCGGCGGCCTGCTCGGCGTTCATGCCGTACTTCGCCCACTGGTCGGCGGCGGGCATGCCCTCGGGCGGCTGCAGGTCGTGCAGGCGGATGAACCGCCAGCGCAGCCGCACGGCGGGCAGGGCCGGGTCGGACGCGACCTCGTCGAGCACCCGGCGGATGGTCGCCAGGCCGCCGTGGCACCACGGGCAGCTCACGTCGACGAAGAGCTCCACGTCGGTGGCGGCGCGGACGGTTGCGGCGGTGCTCATGGGCGGCTCCAGGGGTGAGGTGGACGTCCCGGATCAGGGCCATTCGTCCCGCGCTCCGGACGACCGAACCCTGTCAGGTTGGATCCCGGTTGTCTGCTACACAACGGGGGCGGCCCCACCGAACCCCCGATCCGCATCGGAGTCTGAAGAACCGTGACGACGCACACGCTCCCGCCGCCCCCGTGGCCGTTCCCGACGCTTCCCCAGGAGCTCCGGTTCCTGGAGGACATCGACCACGTCATGGAGGCGCCCGAGCTCGTGCGGCTCGCGTCGCGCATCCGTGACACGGGCGCATGGCGCGACTACCTGGTCGAGCGCCACGAGTACCGGGACTACCGGCTCGTGTTCGAGAACGAGTACACCGACATCTGGGTGCTGTCCTGGCTGCCGGGCCAGACGACCGGCTTCCACGACCACGACGTCTCGCAGGTGGGGATCGCCGTGCTGCAGGGGGAGATCCGGGAGTCGCACATGCACATGGGCGGGGAGCCGCCCACCAGTCATGTCATGCGGGCCGGCGACACCCAGGAGGGGCCCTACGGCTACATCCACCAGGTGCAGCACGAGGACGGTGCGCTGGCCGCCAGCCTCCACGCGTACTCGCCGCCGCTGATGCGGGTGGGGCAGTACCGCGAGCGCGACGGCCGCATGATCCGGCTCCCCGAGCCCGGCCGCACCCGCCTCACCCCGGGCTGACCAGCCGGGCGAACCCTGCCCGGTCCTCCTGGGCCATCGGGAACATGGGTGACAGCAGCAGGGTGACGCCCGGCCCCAGGTGGGGCCGGGCGGCCGCGACCGCACCCGCCAGGTCGTCCGCCTCGGTCACGGGGACACCGTCCAGCAGCGGACGCAGGCGCGCGGCGGCCGGCCCGAAGCACACCACGGCCCGCGCTGCGCGCGCCGCCTCCGCGCAGGCCTGCTCCAGCCGCCGTCGCTCCTGGGGATCGGTGTGCACGGGGCGGCCCGGCAGGGCGTCGTCGCCGCCGGCCAGGAGCACCACCTCCCCGTCGCCGTAGCGCGCCAGGGCCGACCGGGCCTTGGTGGGGGTCGCCGCCATGGCGTCGTCCACCACCGGGCTGCCGTCGAGGGTTCCCACCACCCGC
>LNFL01000181.1 GCA_001464275.1 Actinobacteria bacterium Ga0077560
GCCGCGGCGCGCAGCGCCGCCCGGAACAGCAGCTGGGGTTGTTGCTCGCGAACCTGTCGGTGGTCGAGACCGACCTTGAGCGCGGGTGCGTGGTGGTGGGGCTCTCCCTTTCGATGGACTGATCCGGGGGGCATGAGCGACCATGCCCCCTGGTCGGTGTCGTCTGGGCATGCGGGGCGGCGACATGCCCCTTTCATGCCCCCCGCAGGCGGTGCCGGCCGCTCGTGGTAGGTTGAAACCGCTTAGCGGTGCGGATCTGGGGAATGGGCGCGGTGGGACTCGAACCCACGGCCAAGGGATTATGAGTCCCCTGCTCTAACCAACTGAGCTACACGCCCGCGGCGGCCATTCTCGCACCGCCGGCTGGCGGTGCTGCGACAATCCCGGCCATGAGCACTCCGCAGCTGACCGACGTGCCGCTCGTCCTGCCCGAGGATGAGGAACCGTTCGTGGTCCGCATCGGGCCCGACGATCGAGAGTCGCTGGAGTACGAGGGGATCCGGTTCCGCCGGGCCCGCGAGCGGTGCGTGATGGACATCCCGTACGGCGGCGAGGGCGTGGGGCTGAGGGCGAGCATGGTCGCCGACGCCTCGGGCCTGTTCGTGTACGCCGACGCCGGGGCCCTCCCGCCCGAGCTGTGGCCCGTGATCGGGCAGTCGGGCATGGAGGACCTGCCGGTGCTCACCGCGGGGGCCACGGGGCGTCCCGTCCAGATGACCGACGGGACGACGGCGGTGGGCGTGCGGGTGATGCCCGGCAACGACCGGGTCCCCGTGACGACGACGCTCATCGTGTTCGGGCCGGACTTCGCGCCGGAGGACACCCTGGACCTGGCCCGGATGGCCGCCATCCCGGTGATCGGGGCCGCACTGCACGCGCTCACCGAGTACCGCGCGGCGATGGGGGAGATCCCGGACGTCGAGGTCCCCACCTCCGACGGCAGCGTGCCGCTCGACGCGCTCCTTGACCTCGCCGGCGGGATGGCCCGGGCGCTGGGCTGGAGCCCGGGCACCGCCTGACCCGTATGGGCTGTGGTGTGGATGGCCGGCCCGACGCGAGGGCCCGGCCGTCCGCGGAACCCTGATCGCCACCGGGAGCTGTCCCAGGGGCTGGCCGCCGGGGTAGCGTTGCCCGTGCAAACGGGGACGGGGGAGACATGGCGGGACGCATGGAGGGGAAGGGCGTCGTCGTGACCGGCGCCACCAAGGGCCTCGGCCGTGACACGGCGCTGCTGCTGGCCGAACACGGGGCCACGGTGATCGGCCTGGGCCGTGACGCCGCCGACGGGGCGAGCCTGGAGCGCGAGGCCGAGGGGCTTCCGGGGAAGGTGCGATTCCTTCAGGGCGACGTCCGCAACGAGGGCGACGTGCAGGCCGCGGTGCTGTTCTGCCGCGAGGCGGCGGGCCGCCTGGACGCGATGGTGGCGAACGCCGGCATCCTCGGGCCGGAGGGCCCGCTGCACGAGACCACCGAGGCCCAGTGGGACGAGGTGAACGACATCAACCTCAAGGGCGCGTTCTTCTGCTGCAAGCACGCGCTGCTGGCGATGCGCGAGCAGGGCGGCGGCGGGAGCATCGTCACCATCGGGTCGATCCTGTCGCTCACGGCCGACCCGTTCATCAGCTCCTACACCGCCACCAAGACGGGCGTCCTGGGGCTCACCAAGGCCATCGCCGTGGACTATGCGGCCGACGGCATCCGCGCGAACTGCGTGCTGCCCGGGGACATGGAGACGCCGATGATCCAGGCGTACTTCGGCGGCCAGCCGGATCCGGCGGCCGCGCGGGCAGAGATGGAGGGCACCTACCCCATCAAGCGGCTCGCCCAGCCCCGGGAGGTCGCCAACGCGATCCTCTTCCTGGTCTCCGACGAGAGCACCTTCGTGAGCGGCACCCACCTGCTGGTGGACGGCGCGCTCACCGCCAAGACCTACTGAGCCGGCTCCGGCGGGCCGCCCGAGCGGCCCGCCACGGTCTCCTCCGGCACCGTCGCCTCGTCGGGAACGGCGCACACGCCGTCCGCACACACCGGGGCCTCGGCGCCGAGCATCTCGAACGGCGGCTTGGGATCGCTCACGCGGGGTCCTCGGCCGCCTCCTCGGCGGCTTTCTGCAGCACCTCGGCGAAGACCTCCGGCGGCTGCGCGCCGGACACGCCGTACCGGCCGTCGATGACGTAGAACGGCACCCCCTGGATGCCGTACGCGCCGGCCAGGTCGAAGTCGGCGATCACCGCGGGGCGGTACCGCTCGTCCTCCAGGGCGGCCACCACCTCGTCGCGGTCCAGGCCCACCTCGGCGGCCAGATCTGCCAGGGACGCGATGTGACCGATGTGCCGGCCCTCGGTGAAGTAGGCCCGCAGCAGGCGCTCCTTCATCTGGTCCTGCAGCCCCCGCTCCTTGGCCAGGTGCAGCAGCTCGTGCGCCCGCAGCGTCTTGGTGTGCTTGAGCGCGTCGAAGTCGTAGGCCAGGCCCTCCTCGGCGGCGGTGGCGGTCATCTGCTCCAGCAGGCGCCGCACCTTGGCCTCCGACATGCCCTTGTGGTGCACCAGGAAGTCCACCTCGGACCCCTCGAAGTCCACCGGGGTGTCCGGCGCGAGCTCGAACGCGTGGTACTCCACCTCGATCACCCGATCGCCGCCCGCCTCGGCGTACCGGCGGGCGCCCTCGGCGAACCGCCGCTTGCCGACGTAACACCAGGGGCAGGCGATGTCGGACCACACGTCGATCTTCATGACCTCGCGGCTCATCGGCTCACCACCACGCCCGCGGCGTCACGGTCCCAGGTGTCCGGGGTCACGCCCTCCTCCCGCAGCTTCACCTTCTGCACCCGCTCGGTCGGCGTCTTGGGCAGGGACGGCACCACGCGGATGTAGCGCGGCACCATGAAGTACGGCATCCGCTCGGCCATCCAGTGGGTCAGCCCCGCCGGGTCGGGCGCGTCGCCGTCGGCCACCAGCACCACCATGATCTCGTCCTCGCTGGAGGCGCCCTCGTCGGCCTTCACGCCGATCACCGCGCACTCCTTCACCGCGGGGTGCCCGGCGATCTGGCGCTCCACCTCCATGGAGCTCACGTTCTCGCCGCGGCGCCGGATGTAGTCCTTCACCCGGTCCATGAAGTACACGTAGCCGTCGGCGTCCATGCGCCCCAGGTCGCCGGTGTGGAGCTTGAGGTTCCGGAAGTCCTCGGCGGTCTTCTCCGGCATGCCGTAGTACGCCCGCATGACGATGTTCGGGATCTTCATGTCCACCACGATCTCGCCCGGGGTGTTCACGGGCAGCGGCCGGTCGGTGCCGGGCTCCACGATCGTCACCTCGTAGCCCGGGTTCGCGGTGCCGCAGGAGCCCAGGCGCGGGGGACGGGTGGGGTCCATGGTCGTGCACACGCCGGTCTCGGTGAGGCCATAGCCCTCGGTGAGCCGCACGCCGAACCGGTCCTGGAACTCGTGGAAGATGTCCTTCGGCGCGGGCGCGGCCAGCACGGTGTGCACCGAGTGGTCGCGGTCGGCGTCCGAGGGCGGCTGGTTCCACAGGAAGTAGAGCATCGCCCCGATGCCGTTGAACATCGTGGCGCCCATCTCCTTCGCCTGCGCCCAGAACCGCGTGCCGGAGAACCGGCCCGCCAGCAACGCCGGATAGGCGCACAGCACCTGGGCGTTGGAGTGGAACAGCGGCAGACAGCTGAACCAGGTCTCCCCGGACATGTCCGACGCGGACCGGCCGTTGAGCGTTGCGATGAGCTCCAGGCCCCCGCGGGCCGAGAAGTAGTCGGCGGCGTTCTGCTTGATCACGCCCTTGGACCGCCCGGTCGTGCCGCTGGTGAACATGATGCGGGCGTCGTCGGTCCAGGAGTACGCCACGTCCGGGGCGCTCGCCGGGGCGTCCATGAGCTGCTCCAGGGTCTCCCACGGCAGCGACGGGTCCGGCCCGCTGCGCTCGCCGGCGGCGACGACCACCACGCGCTCCAGCTTCGGCAGCTCGGCGCGGATGAACTCCAGCCGGTCCAGAAAGGCCTCGGCGATGAACAGTGTCCGCGCCTCCACCAGGTTGATGGTCCAGCTCAGGAAGTCGCCCTTGTACGCGGTGTTGATGGAGCTCATCACCGCGCCGGCCTTGAGGATCCCGTACCAGACGCCCACGAACTCCTCGCAGTTGGGGAGCATCACGCTCACCGACTCGCCGTGGGTCACGCCGCGGGCCAGCAGGCCGTTGGCGATGCGGTTGGCGCGGGCGTCCATCTCCCCGTAGCTCACCCAGCCGCCGTCCCCGTACCGCAGGTAGGGGCGGTCGGGGTGCTCGGCGGCGCGCTCGCCGAGGATGCGCGCGAGCACCCACGTGGTGGGGTCCTCACGCCGGTACCAGTCGGTCCACTCGCTCATCCGGGCTCCGGTCCCTCTCCGTCGCGGAAGGGCCGCCAGTCGGCGGGCCGCTTCTCCTGGAACGACCGGATGCCCTCACCGGGCTCCGGTCCGTACACGTGGTTCAGCGCCATCAGCTCCATCCCGTGGTTCACCGGGCCGTGCAGGGCGTCGGTGGCGGCGTTCAGGGCGATCTTGGCCAGTCGCAGGCCCTGCGGGCTCTTGCGCAGGATCTCCTCGCACCACTCGTCCACGGTGGCATCGAGCGCCTCCGGCGCCACCACCGCGTTCACCAGGCCCATCGCCAGCGCCTCGTCGGCGGAGTAGTGGCGCGTGAGGAACAAGATCTCCCGTGCCTTCTTCTCGCCCACGATCGCCGGCATGAGCTGGCAGCCCCACCACAGCGGGGCGCTGCCGATCTTGGGCCCCGCCTGGCCGAACCGGCCGGTGGTGTCGGTGATGGTGAGGTCGCTGAGGATGTTGAACTCGTTGCCGCCGCCGATGCACCACCCGCGCACCCGGCAGATGATGGGCTTGCCGTTGTTGCGCATCGCGGCGGCCAGCCGCGGGCCGAGGATGTGCCCGGCCCGCTTCTCGGCCATCGTGCGGGTGGGCTCGCGCACGTCGCCGCCCACGCAGAACGCGCGCTCGCCCGCGCCGGTGAAGACGATGACCCCCACGGCCTCGTCGTCGGCCGCGCGCTCGAACGCCTCGCACAGCTCGAGGATCGTCCTGCCGCGGAAGGCGTTCAGCCGGTCCGGGCGGTTGATGGTGATCGTCGCGCGGCCGCCGCCGGTCGCGTAGAGGACGTCCTCGAACGCCATCGATCAGTCCTTGGGCAGGAACTTGGTGGCGTCGATGCCGCGCTCGTTCATGAGCTTCATGAACGTGTCCTTCATCTCCTGCGGGTACTCCGGCAGCTCCTCGGTGGCCAGCACCTCCTCGGCCTTCGCGCGGATGCGCGGACCGAAGTCCCAGTCCTCGTCGGCCATCAGGCGGCGGATCTCGGCGGCGGGGAAGTAGAGCATCCCGGCGTCACGGCCGTGCCGGTCGGCGATGCCGACGATCTCCTCGAAGCGCCCCTCGGTGGGGGCCTGCTCCTGGATGAGGCCCTTCTCCCGCAGCATCGCCTCGGTGGACGGCTGGCACACGTAGGGCGTGCCCAGGGCGTTGTCGTGGAAGAGCTTCTCGAACCTCAGGCGGGGACGCTGCCCGCCGGCCGCGGCGTCCTCCAGGGGGTAGCCCACCGCGTGGCCCCAGGTGAACTTGTAGTTCAGCGGCAGGCCGAAGGCCTTCTCCACCCCGCCCGGCTTGCGGCCGAACGCGATCAGGATGTTGCCCACGCCCAGGCCGGTGCCGGCAGCCATGGCGTTCGCCACGGCCTGGCCCGACTCGAACCGCAGCAGCATCTCGGTGCGCTCCGGCGGGAAGCTCATGAGCCGCGGGATGGTCTGGGTCATCGAGAACTCGTAGTTCCACCCGTGGTACTTGGTGGTGGCGCCCGACAGGCTCAGCGAGCCGATGCCGTCCACGGCGCGGCCGTACCAGGCGTTGATGTTGGTGAGCCACAGGATGAGGTGCGACGCCTGGTTGATGATCTGCACGTTGAACCCGGAGACGCACTCCTCCAGGTCCTCCCAGTGCTCACATTCGTCGCGGCGCACCACGATGGCCTCGGTGCAGTTGATGTTGCCCTGGCACGACGCGAAGCGCGCGGCCTGGAGCATGGTCTCGATCTTCCAGCGCTCCACCTCGCGGGAGTCGTCGAAGTACCGGATGCTCCGGCGGTCGCCGAGCGCCCGGAGGATCGGGACGTCGGGAACCTCGTTCGCCGGGGGTGCCGAATCGGCCATGGTCATCGCTCCTGGTCCTGTGGTGGTGTCGCGGCGCCGGTGCGCGCCGGATGTGCGTGGCGGGCCGGTGCAATCTGCCCTGGGAAGACGGTGTTCATTCGGCGGTCGCGCCGATCCGCGGCGCCGTGGCGCCGCGCAGGGCGGCCAGCTGCTCGGCCAGCACGCGGCGGGCGTCGTCGTCCAGGCCGGCGATGGGCCCGAACCCGGCCTGCGCCATCACCCGGACGCCCTCGGCGAGTCTGGCGCGGCCCGTCCCGGTGAGCTGCACGATGCTCACGCGCCGGTCGGCGGGGTCGGAGTGGCGCTCCACCAGGCCGTCGGCCTCGAGCCGGTCCACCAGGTACGTCGCGCTCGACCCGCGGATCATCAGCAGATCGCCCAGGCGCATGGTGGGCAGCCGCTCCTCGCGGCTGAAGCTCAGCAGGAGCAGCACCTCCAGGCGGGAGAGCGTGATCCCCAGCGGGCGGAGGGCGGTCTCCAGCTCGCGCACCAGCATCCCGTAGGAGCGGAGCATCGACACCAGGACCACGAACCCCGATTCGTCCGGGTGGCCGGCCCGCACCCAGTTGCGGCGGGCCTTCTCGACGGGGTCGTCCTGCTCCATGGCGGCGCATGATAGTCACATGGCCGTCATCTTGACACCTGATTGTTAGATAGCGATCCTTCTGGCACCGCACCGTGACCGCGTGAGGAGCCCTCATGACCGTCGAGCCAGCCGAACCGATCGGCCTCAGCGAGCACCAGCGCGACGCCTGGCACCTCGCGCGCGACTTCGCCCAGAACGAGATCGCCCCGCACGCACGCGAGTGGAACCGCGACCACCACGTGCCGGTCGAGGTGTTCCGCAAGCTGGGCGAGCTCGGCCTCTTGGGGCTCACGATCCCCGAGCGGTACGGCGGCCCCGGCCTGGACGCCACCTCCCTGGCGCTGGTCACCGAGGAGCTGGCCCGCGCGGACGCCGGCACGTCGGTGGCCGTGGCGGTGCAGAACGGGCTGGTTGCCTCGCCGATCCTGCGGGCCGGCACCGACGCGCAGAAGGACGAGTGGCTGCCGCGCCTGGCCAGCGGCGAGGTCTTCGGCTGCTACGCGCTCACCGAGCCCGACGCGGGGTCCGACACCGCCTCGCTGCGCACCCGGGCGGAGGCCACCGACGACGGCTGGAGCGTCACCGGATCGAAGATGTGGATCACCAACGGCGGCGTGGCGGAGGTGTTCGTGATCTTCGCCCGCACGGGCGGCGAGGGCGCCCGGGGGATCAGCGCGATGCTGTCCACGAAGGCCGACGGGCTCACCGTGGGCCACGAGATCCCCAAGCTGGGCCTGCACACCTCATCCACGGTGGAGCTCGCCTTCGACGGCCTGCGCGTCCCGCGAGAGGGCCTGCTGGGCGCGGAGGGGGAGGGGCTCAAGCTGGCGCTGGCCACCCTGGACGGCGGGCGCATCACCGTCGCCGCCCAGGCGGTGGGCATCGCCCGCGCGGCGCTCGATCTGGCCGTGTCGTACGCCGGTGAGCGGCAGGCCTTCGGCGGTCCCATCGCCCGCTTCCAGGGCGTGCACTTCCCGGTGGCGGAGATCGCCGCCAAGATCGACGCCGCGCGGTTGCTCACCCTCCACGCGGCGGGTCTGCGCGATGCCGGCCGGCCCCATGGCGCGGCTGGCGCCAAGGCCAAGCTGTTCGCCTCCAGCGTGGCCGTGCAGGCCGCCGACGTGTGCGTCCAGACCCTGGGCGGCTACGGCTACTCGGCCGAGTACGACGCCGAGCGCTACTACCGCGACGCCAAGATCACCGAGATCTACGAGGGCACCAGCGAGATCCAGCGCATGGTCATCGCCCGCGACCTGTTCGGGGCGGCGGCCCGATGACCGGTCCGGTCGGGATCGTGGGGGCGGGGCTCATGGGCGCGGAGATCGCGCTGGTGTCGGCCCTCGCCCGGCACGACGTCGTGCTCGTGGACGTGGACGACGCCGCGTTGGCGCGCGGCCTGGACCACGCCCGGGCGGCGGGCGCCCGCATGGTGCGGCGCGGGCGGCTGGCCGACGAGGACCTGGCCGCGGCGATGGGCCGGGTCGCGGCCACCACCCGTCTCGCCGACCTGGCCCCCTGCGCGCTGGTGGTGGAGGCGGTGCCGGAGCGCATGGACCTCAAGCGCGAGGTGCTGGGCCGGGTGGCCGCGGTCGTGAGCGCGGATGCGCTGGTGGCCACCAACACCTCGGGGCTCTCCATCACCGCGCTCGGCGCCGTCGTCCCGCCCGCCTCCCGGTTCGTGGGGCTGCACTTCTTCAACCCGCCCAGCGTGATGCGCCTGGTGGAGGTCATCCGCGGCGAGGGCACCTCGGCCGACACGGCGGCCGCGGCCGCGGCCTTCGCGGCCGGTCTGGGCAAGACGCCGGTGGCCGTGCGCGAGTGCCCGGGCTTCGTGGTGAACCGCGTGCTGCTGCGCGCGATGGTGGCGGGCTTCGTCGCCACCGGCGACGCCGACCCGGCCCTGTCCGATGCCGCGGTCGTGGCGGCCGGCCCCTCGCCAATGGGGCCGCACGCGCTCGCCGACCTGGTGGGCCTGGACACGTACGAGTCCATCCGCGAGGACCTCGCGCGGGCCTATGGCGACCGCTACGACGACGGCGGCGTGGGCGCGCGGCTGGTGGCCGCCGGCCGCCTGGGCCGCAAGAGCGGTGGCGGCTTCTTCACCGGACCGGTGGGTGAGGTGGTGGCCCCGCCGGAGCTCATCGAGCGGGTCGGCGCGGCCTACTACGCGGCGGCGCGGGACGAGGCCGAGCGCCTCGCCGCGGAGGGGATCGCCTCCCGGGGCGACATCGACACCGCCGTGCGCCTGGGCGCGGGCTGGGCCGCGGGGCCGCTGGAGGGCTGACCGGGACCGCCCTTCCGGGGGGAAGAACCCACCCGGCCCATCGCGCGCCGCGCCGGCGGCGCGAGGCGCTGCCGTTCGCGGTGAGCAGGGCGTCGCGGGCCGGCGAGACGAGCCAGCGCTCCGGGTCATCGACCCGGCAGGTGATGATCGGCGACGGCACCCGTCGAGCATCGGCCGTCGGCCCGTATCGCGTCCATCGGTACCGTCCCGCCGTTTGCCGCCGTGCGCCCCGGGTACTCGCGGGGACGCCCCGGGCCGGGAACCCCGCCGGGGCGACCCGTCCCCGAAGGTGGAGGTTCGTCGTGAACGGATTGGTCTGGATCATCATCGTGGTGCTGGCGATCATCGGCCTGGTGGTCGTGCTGCGCAGCGTTTTCTAGAAGCGCCCTCGCGGATTTCGGCGAGTCCATGGGATCGATGGAGCCGGTATGTCCGGAAAACTGGTGAATCTGGACAGTTACGGGGACTAATGCGATAGTCATGGCCGCTCGGGCGCCAGCTTCCGCCCGAGCGGGTCCATACCCTCCGACACCGGGTACCACCATGGCGACCGCCCCGACAGCCGATGGTCGACGCACGTCCCTGCTCGCTCCGGGGGACCCATCGGTGACCACCCTGGTGGCCCCCGCCGCGGTGGTGGAGGTGTCCCTCGATCACGCACCGGCGGATCTGGTGCTGGGCATCACCCGGCTGGGCACCGTCTACCGCTCCGCGCTGGCCGTGGTGCGCTCAGGTCATCGCGCGGTGGGGACCATCGTGCTGCTGGCCGACCACACCGGGCGCGTGCCCGCCGAGCAGATCCGCGCCGCGCTCACGCGGTTCGGCGCGGGCGCGTGCCGCTGCCCCGGATGACGGTCGTGCTCACCACCGGCGGACGGCCGGACGCCGCCGTGCGCGCGGTGGTGGCGATGCTGCGCGGCGACGTGCCACCCGACGAGATCGTGATCGCCCACTCCGGGGCGCCGAACGGGGTGCTGGGCCGCATGCTGGCCGAGTGGTACCCGGGCGAGCGGCTCCGGCTGCTCTCGTGTCCCGGCGCGGGCCGTGCGGCGAGTCGCAACGCCGGGCTGCGACGTGGTGGTGTTCGCCGACGACGGGGTCATCGTCGACCGCGACTGGCTCGGCCGGCTCGCCGAGGCGCTGGTGCTGAGCGGGGCCGACTGCGCCACCGGCATGGCGCTGCCCCTGGACATGGACTCCTCGGCCCACCTGGACCTGGAGCGCCTCACCCGCGTTCCCAAGGGGTACTTCCGCCGCAGCCTCCACCGCCGGGCGGACGGTGAGGGCAACGCCTTCGCCGTGCACCCCGACGCCATCACCGGCTCGCGCCGCTGCCTCGCGGTGTGGCGCGAGGTGGCCGAGCAGGTGGGCGGGTTCGACCCGCTGCTGGGCGCCGGCACCGCCACCCGCGGCGGTGAGGACCTGGACTTCGTGAACCGCGTGCTCGAGCACGGGCACGTGCTGGTGCAGGAGCCCGCGGCGATCGTCTGGCACGAGCGCCGGGCGGACTCCCGGGGACTGCGCCGCGAGGCGTTCGGCCGCGGCGCCGGGTTCGCGGCCACCGCCGCCAAGCGGTTCCTGGACGGGCCCGACCGGGCCGACCTGCTGCGCAGCCTGCCGGACGGCCTGCGGGACCTGCTCGCCCCGGCACGGGCCGGCCGCGAGCGCTGGATGCCCGGGCAGCTGGAGGCGGCGCAGCTGGCGGGTCTGGCCTACGGCCCGCTCGGGTTCGCCCGCAGCCGGTTCAGCGGTCGCCGGCGGGTGGTGGCGCCCCCGCGCTGAGGCCCGCCGCGAGCGCCACGGGCGCGTCGCTGATGCAGCCCGTCACGCCCCAGGAGGCCAGTTCCCGGGCCACCTCGGGGTCGTCGATGGGCCAGCTCCACACGTGCCGCGCCCGCTCGCGCAGCGCGGCCACCAGGGTGGGGTCCAGCAGGTCGCGGCGCACCGACACGCCGTCCAGCGTCCCGGGCCCGTGGCGGCGCAGCAGCCGGCGCAGCTGGCGGGGGCTCCCGGCCGAGTGCAGGACGATGGTGTCCGGCCGGCCGGCGAACGGCGCCAGATGCCGCCACACCCGGGCCGACACCACCAGGGGCCGGGGGCCGTGATCCTCCACGGCGCGCAGCACGGCGCGTCCGAGGCCCGGCGTGGGGCCCTTCATGTCGATCATCAGCGTGGTCGCCGGGTCGACGGCGTCCAGGAGCTCGTGCAGCAGCAGCGGGGTCGCGAAGGGGTTTGCCAGGTACCAGCGGTCCCACAGGATCGGCAGGAACCAGATCCGCTTGGTGTGGCGCACCTCCAGGCGCCCACGGCGCAGGTGCACGTCGGCCTCCACCACGTCGGCGGGGCCGAGCGCGGCCAGCGCCGCCAGGTCGTTGCCCGCCCGGTGGGCGATCACCCTCACCGCGCCCACTCCGGCGTCCGGCGCACCGACGGCAGCATGCGCGCCACGACGAGCCCGGTCAGCGCCACCACGCCACCGCCGATGACGTCCACGACGTAGTGGTTGCCGGTCGCCACGACGGCGGTGGCCATCGCGGGCGGAAGTGCCAGGGCGAATGCCCGCACCAGGGGATGGTCCGTGGCGCGCCACAGGGAGATCCCCACCAGCAGGTTCCAGCCGAAGTGCAGGCTGGGCACCGCGGCGTACTGGTTCGTGAGGCCGGGGGGCTGGAAGGCCCGGTACGACTGCGACCGCTGGGTGATGGTGTCCACCAGGTCGATCGCGCCGAACCGCGGCGGCGCGACGGGGAAGGTCATGAAGATCAGCAGCCCGATGGCTCCCGAGGCGAAGATGGCGTTGCGCAGGGTGTAGTACTCGCCGGGCCGTCGCAGGAACAGCCACACCAGCGACCCGATGATGACGGGCCAGTGGGCGTAGATGTAAATCCAGTTGACCGCCGTCACCAGATGGTCGGAGTCGATCACCCACCCCTGCACGGTGGTCTCCCACAGCAGGCCGGTGCCGGCCTCCAGATCGACCACCCGCGTGGCGTTGAGCTGCGCGGCGGCGACGTCTGAGCGCGTGAGCCCGCGCACTCCGAAGTAGCAGAGGGCGCCGGCGCCAACCATCGCGAACTGCGCGGCGAGGGTCCACCAGCCGGGGAACCCGGTGGAACGGTGCCGTGCCTCGGTGGATGTGATCGTCGGCGTCACCTGCCCGACCTCCTGTGTTCATCGTCCCGGCCCGGGGCCCCGGGTGCATCGGTGAGACGCCGGATGCCCGGTGCCGGAGATCCCGGCATCCGGGTGATCACGGAGGTCATCTGCGCGGCCCCGCGCGCCGATGCATCCGGCAGGCGGCGCCGGCCCCACGACGGGGCCCGGGCACCGCGGGAATCCACCGGCGGTCCGCTACGGTCGATCGCGACCCCCTCCTTGCACACACTCGGACACATCCCCTCTGATCGGTGCGCCGACACCTCCCGCCGTCTTCGGCGGGTGATGCTCGGCATCGCGACCGTGCTCGCCCTGGTGCTGATGGGGCTGGGCGCCGCCGCCACCATCGACCTGGGCGCGGTGGGACAGGCGCTGCAGGGCGCGGACCCCCAGCTGATGGCCGTGGCCGTGCTGCTCTACGCCGCATGCCAGTCCGTGTCGGGCCTGCAGTGGTGGGTCCTCCAGCGGGCCGGCGGGGTGGAGGGCCTGGGGGCCGGGCACACGCTGGGCCTGCACTGGATCTCCCGTGGCGCCTGCGAGGCCCTTCCGGCAAGCCTGGGCGAGGGCGTCCGCGTCGCCCTGGTCCGGCGTCACCCGGCCGGTGAACGGGCCGGCACCTGGCGGATCCTGGGCGCACTTGGCGGCTACAAGCTCGTGGACGGCGTCGTCACCAGCGGCGCGGTGCTGGCGATCGTGATGCTCACCCCGCCGCCCGGCCCCGCCGGTGACGTGCGGTGGATGGCGCTCGCGGCGCTGGCCATCGCCGTGGTCGCGGCCATCGCGCTGCGCACCGGCCGCCTCGGCGGGTTCCGCCGGCACGTCCCGGCGCGCGTGGCCCGCGCGGTGGGCCGCATGGCCGAGGGCGGCCGCGGCATCACCCAGCCGTCGGCGGCGCGCATGGCGGGCATGCTGAGCCTCATCGCTGTGCTGCTGCGCATCACCAGCCTGGTGGCGCTGCTGGCGGCGCTCGACCTTCCGGTGGAGGCGGCCGCGCTGGTCTACGCCCTCATCGTGGTGAGCGGGCTCATCCCCCTCGCCCCCGGCGGCGCCGGGACACGCGAGGCGGTGCTCATCCCCACGCTGGCGCTGGCGCACGGCGTGCCCGCGGCCAGCGCGATGGCCCTCAGCGTGGCCGTCCAGGCCGTGTCGCTGGGCACCTCGCTGGTGCTGGGCGGCGGCGCGCTCGCCTGGCTCGGCCCGGCGCTCCTGCGCCGCTCGGCCACCGTGACCGAGCCGCTGCCCGAGCCGGTCGCCGCCGAGGCCTGACGGCCCGGAACGGCCCCGGGGCGCGCCACGTTGGCGCAGCCTTAACGGACATGGCTTTCACGTTTCGCGGATCGGGTGATACCGTCGGAGACGCCACGGGGAGTATCCCTCGATGTCGTCGTCGTCATCACGATCCCAACGGGTCCGGCGCGACAGCCGAACGGCGGGAGAGACCTGGCTCAGCACACGCCACCCCACACACGGAGGACGCGTCATGAGCCCGTTCGGACGACTGCTCGAAATGCTCAACATGGACTGGGACGACGACCGCGCCGACCGCCGCCGCCGCGGCCGGCACGACGAGGAGATCGAGTACGACGACCGCGGGGACACGCGTCGCGTCGATGACGACGACGACTGGGACCGGCCCAGGGGCCGCCGCCGCGAGGGCATGTTCGACGGCCTGCTCGACTGATTCCGACGGTTCGGGCGCGGCCGCTGCGACGGCCGCGCCCCGCCATCGGGGACGACACGAAGGGGACCAGGACAGTGGGTGAACGACACCGAGGGGAGCCGATGCGCTGCCCCGCATGCGGGACGCGGCTCGTGGAGATCGAGCGCGCCGAGGTCATGATCGACGCCTGCCCGGAATGCCGGGGCGTCTGGCTCGACCGCGGGGAGCTCGACCGGCTGCTGGAGCGCGAACGCCGCTCGCTGCTGCAATCCGAGGACCACGCCGACGAGGACTTCTTCGCCGAGGTGGAGGGCCGCCGACGGCCCGCGCCGGCCGGGCGGGTCCCCGCACCGGAGCCGCCCCGTCGTGAGCGGTACGACGATGACGACGACAAGTACCGCAAGAAGAAGAAGCGCCGGGGCATGCTCGAGGACCTCTTCGACTTCGACTTCTAGGCCGCACCCGGCGCGAGGGCGGTCCGGGGGCGCCCGGGGATAGGCTCCCCGGCGTGCGCCGTGCCCGGATCACCCTCGTCCTGCTGGCCGTCGCCGCACCCGTGCCCGCCGCCACGGCGGGTGTGCAGGTGCGGACCGTCCATGAGCAGATCGGGCTCACCCGTCAGGTCGCCCTGGGCGATCGCGCGGTGGCCTGGACGCGGTGCCTGGGCGTGGACGGCCCCACCGAGCTGTGGACCGCTCCGGTCCGGGGCGGCCGGGCGAGCCGGATCCCGCGCGTGAGCGTGCGGGGGGCGTGCGAGCCGGTGCGCCTGGTGGGCGCGTGGGGCGATCAGGTGCTGGCGGTGATCCCGGGCCGCGACGGCCTGCGCCGCCTGGAGTCGGTGAACCGGCGCACCGGCGCGCGCACGGTCATCGAGGCCGAGACCACCGGTGCCGACGCCGTGCGCGTGGTGTCCGCGGACCTGGACGGGCCCCGCCTCGTGTGGCTGCGCGACCGGGGGCAGGGCGCCGGCGGCGTCTCCGAGGTCGTGCTGGCCGACCTGCGCCGCCTCGAGGGCCGGCGGGTGCTCTACAGCCGGAGCCTGGTGTTCGGCGCGGTGCGGTCGGTGGACGTGTGGGCCGGCCCGAACGGCACCGCCGTGGTGCGGCAGCTGCTCTCCGGGGCCCTCTACGGCTACGGGGAGCGTGACGAGCGGGCCCTGCTGGTGGGCGTGGAGCGCCCTGTGCAGATCGTGCGCCTGTCCGGCGGCGCCCGCCTCGCGGCCGGCGACCTGTCCAGCCGCTGGTTCGTCTACTCGGTCGCCCGCGACGGCGACCCCCGGGTGCGGGTGACCGCCTACTCGGTGGCCACCGGCAAGCGCCGTCTGGTGCGCCTGGCGCGCCTGGTGCCGGCGGGTGTCAGCGCGCAGCCCCCGGCCGTCCCGGCCCCGAAGGTCTCGGGTGACCTCGCGGCCTGGCGTGAGCGCCTCCGGGCCCGCGGCGGGTACCGCGACCGCGTCGTGACCCTGGACCTCGCGCGCCGCCGCGCGCTCACGGCGTACGTGCTGGCCGACACGCGGGGCCAGCGGCTGTTCCTGAGCCAGCCCGCGGTCTCCGGGCGCCGCGTGGCGCTGGCCGAGGTGCGCCTGTCGACCGCCTACGGCACGCCGGGCGGGTTCCTGGGCGAGGCGCCGGTGGGCGCGCGCAGCAGGCTCGTGATCGCCCGCGTCCGCTAGCGTGGGGGATGTGAGCACCCCCTCGGTCGCACCGGAGCGGTTCCGCGACGCGCTCGCCCTGTGGGCGAGCGGCGTCACCGTGATCACGGCGGACTCGCCGGACGGCCCGCAGGGCATGACCGCGGCCTCCTTCAGCTCGCTCTCGCTCGACCCGCCGCTGGTGCTGGTGTGCATCGACCACCGCGCCTACAGCCACGACCGGCTCGTCGCGGCCCCCGGGTTCGCGGTCCACGTGCTGGGCCGGGAGCAGGAGGACCTCTCGAACCGCTTCGCCCGCGCGGGCGACGAGAAGTTCGCCCCGGACGACTGGTCCACCGGCGCGTTCGGCGCCCCGGTGCTGCCGCTCGGCGTCGCCCGGCTCACCTGCGCCCACCATGCCGCGCTGGACGGCGGCGACCACACGATCCTGGTGGGCCGGGTCACGGAGATCGAGATCGGGGACCAGCCCCCGCTGCTGTACTGGGACCGCGGCTACCGCTCGGTCGCCGGCTGATCCCAGGGCGCGGGCCCGCCGGGGACGGCGGCTATCGTGTGCCGTCGGACGAACCCCACCCGGCGGAGGGAATGGAGCTCACAGCGGACCTGGCGATCGGCGTGTTCGACTCGGGTGTCGGCGGCCTCACGGTCCTCGATGAGCTCCTGGCGCGGCTCCCGGCGGAGGACTTCCTGTACTTCGGGGACACCGCGTGGTTCCCGTACGGCGAAAAGGGCGACGACCAGCTCCGGGCCCGGGCCGAGGAGATCTCCCGCTGGCTGCTCGGCCAGGGCGTCAAGCTCATCGTGATCGCCTGCAACACGGCGACGGCCGCGGCCGCCGAGCACCTGCAGCGGGTGCTGGAGGTGCCGGTCATCGGCGTGATGACCCCGGAGGCGCACGCCGCCGTGCTCACCACGCGCAACCGGCGGGTGGGCCTGCTTGCCACCGAGGCGACGGTGCGGTCGGGGTCGTATGCGCGGATGGTGCGCGCACACGACGCCGGGGTGGAGCTGGTGTCGGTGCCGTGCCCACTGCTGGCGCCGGCCATCCAGTCCGGTGACCCGTTCGACGAGCGCATCATGGAGATGGTGCGCGAGTACACGGCGCCCCTGCGGGAGGCCGGCGTGGACACCGTGATCCTGGGCTGCACGCACTACCCCATGGTGGAGCGGCTCCTGCGCCGCTCGCTGCCGGGCGTGACGCTCATCACCAGCGGCGAGGAGCTCGCCCGGGAGGTGCACGACTCCCTGCGCCGGCGTGATCTCCTGCGGGCCACGGGGACCGAGGGCGACTACCGGTTCGCGTGCAGCGGCGACCCGGCCGCCTTCCGTGAACTGGGAAGCCGCTTCCTGCAGATGCCGCTGGGGGTGGTCGAGCAGGTGCTCGGCGGCGCCCCCGAACGCGCCGTCGGATAAGCCGCGATGCCCGTCGAGTACCAGCTGGTGACGCTCCAGGCGATCGACGGGACCAGCCACGACGCCCTGCTGGTGGTCGACGAGCGGGCCGCACGGCGACGTGAGCGCATGACCGGGCGGCGCACGGCCTGCATGCACGTGCACGGCATCATGGGGAACTTCCTGGTGGGGACGCTGCGCTTCCTTGCACCGCCGCTGGCCCGGGAGGGGTTCCCGGTGCTCATCGTGGAGACGCGGATGGGCAACGTGGGCCAGCTGTTCGGCCCGGGCATCTTCGACCGTGCCCGCCGCGACCTCACCGCCGGCGCCGAATGGCTGCGCACGGCCGGATGGGACCATCTCATCGCCATGGGGTACAGCAGCGGCGCGACCCTGGCCACGCGGTGGGCCGCGACCGCGCACGTGCCGTGGATGCGCGGCCTCGCCCTGCTCGGCGCGCCCTGGGGGCTCCCGGAGTCGCTGGAGTCGCGGGCCCGGCGCTGGCTGGCCCAACCCGCCTACGAGGAGATCCACGCCCAGGCCGAGCGCATCGTGCTGGACCCGGACGGGGAGGAGGCCGACCGGCTGTTCGTGATCGAGCGCAGCCGCGGTCCCACCAAGCAGCCCAAGGACTCCGAGGTCTACACGTACCGCACGTGGTGGCACTCCCGCGGCCCGAGCGCGGACGCGGCCAAGACCCATCTGCAGATCGCCCAGGTGCGCGCGCCGATCGTGATGCTGCAGGGCACCGACGACTCGGTGGTCCACCCGGAGGAGGCCCAGGCGCTGGCCACCGTCGCCCGCCGCGGGGGCAACCGCAACGTGCAGGTCGTGATGATCGACGGGGCCGATCACTTCTACTCCGGCCGCGAGCTGCTGGCCGTGCAGGCGCTCACCCGCTGGCTGCGGAAGGTCGCGTGAGCGCCAAGGAGAGCCGCCCCTACGTGCCGCCGCGCCGCCCGCTGGTGCGCGGGCGCCCGCCGCGCTTCGGCCGCGACGACCGGCGGATCGAGACGCGGCTGCTGCTGCTGGACACCGAGGACGGCCACAAGTGGGACGGCATGATGTTCCGCCCGCGCTTCGCGCCGGCCGAGAACCGCGTGGCGGCGCTGGTGATCCACGGCTCGGTGGGGAACTACCTGCAGGGCATGCCGCGGCGCCTGGCGTTCGGGCTTGCGCACGCCGGGGTGCCGGTGCTCACCGCGAACACGCGGATGGCCAACTACGGGGCGTTCTTCGGGACCGGCCTGCTGGACCGTGTTCCCATGGACATCGACGCCGCGGTCGCCGCCCTGCGGCGCCGCGGCTACCGGCGCATCGTGCTGGTGGGGTACAGCATGGGCTCGACGATGGTGACCCACTACCAGGCCCGCCACGCGCCGCCGGAGGTGGTGGGGGTCTGCACGATCGCCCACCCGCTGTCGCTGCCCGCGTCCCTGCGCCGGCGGTGGGAGCGCTTCGGCGCGGAGCCCGGCTACCACGAGATGGCGGGGATCGTGCAGCGCGGCCTGGGCGGCACCGACGACGCCACGCGCGACCGCATCGTCATCGTCGAGCGGGCGTCCGGACCGTCCAGCCGTCCCGAGCACGCCGAGATCTGGACCTACCGCACGTGGTGGCACTCGCGCGGCCCGGAGGCCCTCTCGGCGGAGTCCCGCCGCTGGGTGGGGATCCTGCGGGTGCCGCTGGCGCTCATCCAGGCCGGGGACGACCTGCTCATCCCGCGCGAGGAGGGCGCCCAGCTCGCCAAGATCGCCCGTGACGGCGGGTGCCCCGAGGTGCACCTGGAGTACGTGGAGGGCGCCGACCACGTCTTCACCGACTGCCAGGACCTGGCGGTGGAGGCGGCGCGCGCGTGGATCACCCGGCTGGTGGGGATGCCCCCGGAGGGCGAGCCCGCCTAGCTCAGCAGCTGGGCCATCCGCGCCACGCGGATGCGGTCCCGGCCGGACTCCTTGGCCTCGTAGAGGGCGCGGTCGGCGGCCTCCACCAGCGTGTCCGGGGTGGGGAAGTTGGTGCTCAGCGCCCCGCCCACCGACACGGTGATGGGGATGTCGATGCCGCCGCCCACGCGGATCGTCCCGCGGCAGGACAGCCGGATGTCCTCGGCGATCGAGGCGAGGGTGGTCTGGTCGGGCACGTCCCGGGCCAGCAGCAGGAACTCCTCGCCGCCCCACCGGGTGGCGACGTCGCCGGCGCGGGCCCTCGCCAGGATGCGGCGGGCCACCGCCACCAGCACCTCGTCGCCGGCCGAGTGCCCGTAGGTGTCGTTCACCCGCTTGAAGTGGTCGACGTCCACCAGCAGCACCGCGCAGGGGCGCTCGGTGCGGGCCGCCAGGCGGGTCTCGGCGATGAGGGCCTCGTCGGTGTGGCGGCGGTTGAACAGGCCGGTGAGCGCGTCGGTGCGCGAGGCGAAGTCCGACTGCGCCTGGGAGGACTGCAGGGCCGAGGCGAGGCTGCGGCTGATGAGCGCCACCATCGTCAGGGCGACCGCTCCGACGGTGAGCTCCGCCCAGCTGTACCCGCTGCCCGGGTCGTCCCACATCGCCGGCGCGGCCAGCGGCGCCGCGAGGGCGGCCAGGTTCCAGACGGTCGCCAGGACGACGGTCCAGGTGGGCAGCATCACCGCCGCCCAGGCCACGTTGACCGCCAGCAGCGGCACGAGGCTGTCGTGGTCGGCCGAGAGGCTCAGCGTCGCGACGCCCACCGCGAGCGCCTGGAGGAACGTCAGCAGCGCCCAGTCCACCTCGTTGGGCACCCGGATGAGCAGCACCAGCACATGGGCGACGCCGATCGCCGAC
>LNFL01000182.1 GCA_001464275.1 Actinobacteria bacterium Ga0077560
GGTGACAACCACCTGGGCGGCGACAACTTCGACAAGGCGATCGTCGACTGGATGGTCGGCGAGTTCAAGCGTGAGCAGGGCATCGACCTCTCGGTCGACAAGATGGCCCTGCAGCGGCTCTACGAGGCGGCCGAGAAGGCCAAGATCGAGCTGTCGACCACCACGTCGAGCCAGATCAACCTGCCGTTCGTGACGGCCGACCAGACCGGCCCCAAGCACCTCGACCTGCAGCTCAACCGGGCGAAGCTCGAGGACCTGGCGCGCGACCTGCTCGACCGGCTCGTGGGCCCCACCAAGCAGGCGATCTCCGACTCCGGCGTAGGCAGCAAGATCGACCACGTGGTGCTGGTGGGCGGCATGACCCGCATGCCCGCCGTGCAGGAGCGGGTGCGTGAGATCACCGGCAAGGACCCCCACAAGGGCGTCAACCCGGACGAGGTCGTCGCCGTCGGCGCGGCCATCCAGGGTGGCGTGCTGGCCGGCGAGGTCAAGGACGTCCTGCTGCTGGACGTCACTCCGCTGTCGCTGGGCATCGAGACCAAGGGCGGCGTGTTCACCAAGCTCATCGAGCGGAACACGACGATCCCGACGCGCAAGAGCGAGGTCTTCTCGACCGCCGACGACAGCCAGACGCAGGTCGAGATCCACGTGCTGCAGGGCGAGCGCGAGATGGCGGCCTACAACCGCACGCTCGGCAAGTTCAACCTGGTGGGCATCCCGCCGGCGCCGCGCGGCGTGCCGCAGATCGAGGTCACCTTCGACATCGACGCGAACGGCATCGTGAACGTGTCCGCCAAGGACCTGGCCACGCAGAACGAGCAGAAGATCGAGATCAAGGCGTCGTCCGGCCTGTCGGACGACGAGATCACGAACATGGTGCGCGACGCCGAGTCGCACGCCGACGAGGACCGGCGCCTGCGCCGGGTCGCGGACGCGCGCAACCAGGCCGAGGCCCGGATCCACGAGGCCGAGCGCCAGCTGAAGGACAACGGCGACAAGATCGAGGACGAGACCCGCCGCGACATCGAGGGCGCCGTCTCGGCCGCGAAGCTCGCCGTGGAGTCCGAGGACGCCGACGACATCGAGGCCAAGGCGGAGAGCCTCACGCAGGCCCTCCACAAGATGTCCGAGGAGATCTACCGCAGGGCGTCGGCGGAGCAGCAGCCGGCCGGCAACGGCGCCGGACCGGAGGCGGAGACCGTCGAGGACGCCGAGTACGAGATCGTTGACGAGGACGCGCCGAAGGGCGCGTGAGGAGGATCACCGACATGAGCACGCTGATGCGCTGGGACCCCTTCCGTGAGATGACCACGCTCCGCGACGAGATGAACCGGCTGTTCACGCGCACGATCGGCGACCAGCCGGTCGCGAAGGCCGCCGCGGAGGCCAACTGGTCGCCGCCGGTGGATGTCTTCGACACGCCGGAGGCCATCGTCCTCAAGGCGGAGCTCCCGGGCCTGAGGGTGGAGGACGTCGACGTCGAGCTCGACGAGAACGTCCTCACCATCAGCGGGGAGCGCCGGTTCGAGGAGAAGGTCGACGACGGCCGCGCCTACCGCCTCGAGCGGGCGTACGGCAGGTTCGCGCGCACCATGACCCTTCCGCAGAACGTCAAGGCCGACGAGATCGCCGCGACGATCACGGACGGGGTCCTGGAGGTGCGGGTGCCGAAGGCCGACGAGATCCGGCCGCGCAAGATCGCCGTCTCCACGGCCACGGGCTGAGCGGTGACCGACGACCCCCAGCGGACGTCGGGTCCGGTCGTCGACGGGGCGGGCTCCGAGCCCGCCCCGTCGGACGGTCCGGAGGCCGGTGCGCACGACGGCGAGGTGGAGCTCACCGCCGAGCCGCTGCCCACCCATGAGGAGCACCTCCAGGTGGTGCGGGAGCGCGACGGGTACCTCGACGCGCTGCAGCGCATGAAGGCCGACTTCGACAACTTCCGGAAGCGCATGGAGCGGGAGCGGGTGCACCACCGGGCGTCCGCCGCCCGCGAGGTGGTGCTGACGGTGCTGCCGGTCCTCGACAACCTGGAGCGGGCCGTCGCCGCGATCGTGCAGCGTGACGCCCCCCTCGCGGACGGCGTCGAAATGGTGCGCGGGCAGCTCGCCTCGGTGCTCGGGTCGCACGGCCTCACCGAGCTGGACGCCGTGGGCGCGCCGTTCGACCCGACCCAGCACGAGGCGATCGCCTCCGTGCCGTCGGCCGACCACCCCGAGGGCACGGTGATCGAGGTGGTCGAGAAGGGCTACCGGGCCGGTGACGACCTGGTCAGGGCGGCGAAGGTCGTCGTGGCCGCGGCGCCCCCGGCCGATCAGCAGGCCGGCTGAGCCGGCCTTATGACGAGGTACACGTGACCGACCTGTACGGCGTGCTCGGCGTCTCGGAGGACGCGAGCGCAGACGACATCAAGAAGGCGTACCGCAAGCTCGCCCGGCAGTACCACCCGGACACCAACCAGGGTGACGCCAAGGCGGAGGAGCGCTTCAAGGAGATCTCCCACGCCTACGACGTGCTGTCGGACGCCGAGAAGCGCCGTGGCTACGACGCCAGCCGGCGGTTCGGCGGCGCCGGCATGGGTGGCGGCAACGGCGGCGCCGGCGGCGGCTTCGGGGACTTCGCGGACATCTTCAACACCATCTTCCGGGGCGGGGGCGGCGGCGCCGCCCGCGGCGCCGACCCGCGCTCCACCGCGCGACGCGGCGGCGACCTGGAGGTGGAGGTCACGCTGAACTTCGACCAGGCCATGCGCGGCGCGCAGGTGCCGGTCACCGTGGACACCCGCGACACCTGCGTCACCTGCAACGGGTCGGGGGCGAAGTCCGGCAGCAGCCCGCGGCTGTGCCCGGAGTGCCGGGGCCGCGGCGTGGTGGGCAAGGACCTCGGGGGCTTCTCCCTCGGGCAGCCGTGCCCGCGCTGTCAGGGCAACGGCACGGTGATCGACGACCCATGCCCCACCTGCAAGGGGGCCGGGAGCACCGCGGCGCGGCGCAAGTACACCGTCAAGATCCCCGCGGGGGTGAAGGACGGCACCAAGATCCGCATGGCGGGCAAGGGGCAGGCCGGCGCCCGCGGGGCGAAGGCCGGCGACCTGTTCGTGGTGACGCGCGTGACCCCCAGCCGGGTGTTCTCGCGGCAGAACGACGACCTGGTGATCGAGGTGCCCGTCACGTTCGCCGAGGCGGCCCTGGGCGCCCAGGTGGAGATCCCCTCGGTCGATGGCCGCGTCAAGCTCACGGTGCCCGCGGGCTCGCAGGACGGCAGGACCCTGCGGGTGCCCGGCCAGGGCGCCTCCAAGCTCAAGGGTTCCGGTCGCGGCGACCTCATCGCCAAGATCCGGGTGCAGGTGCCGGACAACCTCACCGCCGGCGAGCGCGAGGCGCTCGAGAAGTTCGCGCGGCTCAACCGGTCCAACCCGCGGGAGCGGCTGTTCGGATGAGCGCTTCCATCCGCGCGACCGGCATGTACCTCATCGGCATCGCCGCGGAGCTCGCGGGGATGCACCCACAGACGCTGCGCGTCTACGAGCGGCGCGGGCTCATCACGCCCACGCGCACCGCGGGGCGCACGCGCATGTACACCGATGCGGACGTCGCGCTGCTGCGCCGCATCCAGGAGCTGTCGGAGGCCGGGCTGAACCTCGCCGGCATCGAGCGGGTGCTCGAGCTGGAGGCGAGGTGCGAACGCGCGGAGCGGAGGGTGCGGGCCCTCCAGGACGAGTTGGCGCGCGAGCGGGATGCGCGCCGGGACGAGATTCATGAGATGCGGCGGTCCACGCGGGCCGAACTCGTGTGCATCGTTCGCACCGAGACGGCGCTCGCACCGGTGGTCCGACCCGTCATCAGGGGACGCTAGAGGGGGACGCACCATGGCTGTCGACAAACCCACCGAGCGCGCCCAGGAGGCCCTCGCGGGGGCCGTCCGGCAGGCGCAGGACCGCAACAACCAGCTGGTCGAGCCGGAGCACCTGCTGCTCGCGTTGCTCGCTCAGCGTGAGGGCATCGTCGGACCGCTGCTGGAGAAGGCCGGCGCCGGCATCGACGCCATCGGGGCCGCTGTCGAGCGGGAGGTCGCCAAGCGCCCGCAGGTGCGCGGCGCCGAGGGCAACGAGCAGCTGTCACCGGCCTTCCGGCGCGTGCTGCGCCGGGCGGGTGACGAGGCCGAGCGGATGGGCGACGAGTACCTGTCCACCGAGCACCTGGTCATCGCCCTGCTCAACGAGCCGTCGCCGGCGCGTGACGCCCTGGTGCAGGGCGGCCTCACCCAGGAGCGGCTGCTGGCCGCCCTGCAGCAGGTGCGTGGCGCCGCGCGCGTCACCGACCCCAACCCCGAGGGCAAGTACCAGGCGCTGGAGCAGTACGGCCGCGACCTCACCGAGGCCGCGCGCGCCGGCAAGCTGGACCCCGTCATCGGCCGGGACGAGGAGGTGCGCCGCGTCATCCAGGTGCTGTCCCGCCGCACCAAGAACAACCCGGTGCTCATCGGTGAGCCCGGCGTGGGCAAGACGGCGATCGTGGAGGGCCTCGCGCAGCGCATCGTGAGCGGGGACATCCCCGAGTCGCTGCGCGACAAGCGCGTTGTGGCCCTCGACGTGGGCGCCCTCATCGCCGGTGCGAAGTACCGCGGCGAGTTCGAGGACCGGCTCAAGGCGGTCCTGGGGGAGATCACCCAGGCCGAGGGCGAGGTGATCCTGTTCATCGACGAGCTCCACACGATCGTCGGCGCCGGGGCGGCGGAGGGCGCGGTGGACGCCGCGAACCTGCTCAAGCCCATGCTCGCCCGCGGGGAGCTGCGCGCCGTGGGCGCCACCACCCTGGACGAGTACCGCCTGCACATCGAGAAGGACGCCGCGCTGGAGCGGCGCTTCCAGCCAGTGCTGGTGGGCGAGCCGTCGGTGGAGGCCGCCATCGGCATCCTGCGCGGGCTCAAGGAGCGGTACGAGGTGCACCACGGCGTGCGCATCCAGGACGCGGCCCTGGTGGCCGCGGCCCGGTTGTCGGACCGCTACATCACCGGACGCTTCCTGCCCGACAAGGCGATCGACCTCATGGACGAGGCGGCCTCCCGCCTGCGCATCGAGATCGACTCGGTGCCCAGCGAGCTGGACGCCGTGCAGCGGCGCATCATCCAGCTGGAGATCGAGGAGCAGGCCCTGGCGAAGGAGACCGACCCCGGTTCGGCCGCCCGCCGCGAGGTGATCGGTGAGGAGCTGGCCGACCTCCGGGAGGAGGCCGACGCGATGCGCGCCCACTGGGAGCAGGAGAAGGGCGGCATCACGCGCATCCGGGAGCTCAAGGAGGAGATCGAGCAGGCCCGGAACGAGCTGGAGCGTGCCGAGCGGCAGGCCGACCTGGAGGGCGCGGCGCGCCTGAAGTTCGGGACGCTGCCCGAGCTGGAGCGCGCGCTCGTGAACGCCAACGACGACCTGGCGCGCCAGCAGGAGAGCCGGCGCATGCTCAAGGAGGAGGTCGACGAGGAGGACATCGCCGAGGTGGTGTCCACCTGGACCGGCGTCCCGGTGAGCCGGCTCATGGAGGGCGAGGTGCAGAAGCTCGTCCACATGGAGGAGCGGCTGCACGAGCGGGTCATCGGCCAGGAGGAGGCCGTCGAGGCCGTCGCGAACGCGCTGCGGCGTGCCCGCGCGGGGCTCAGCGACCCGCACCGGCCGATCGGCTCGTTCATCTTCCTGGGCCCCACCGGCGTGGGGAAGACCGAGCTGGCGAAGGCGCTGGCGGAGTTCATGTTCGACGACGAGCGGGCCATGGTGCGCATCGACATGTCCGAGTACATGGAGAAGCACGCCGTGTCGCGGCTCATCGGCGCCCCGCCCGGCTACGTGGGGTTCGAGGAGGGCGGCCAGCTCACCGAGGCCGTGCGGCGCCGTCCGTACGCGGTGCTGCTGCTGGACGAGATCGAGAAGGCCCACCCGGACGTCTTCAACGTGCTGCTGCAGCTGCTGGACGACGGCCGCCTCACCGACGGCCAGGGCCGTGTGGTGGACTTCAAGAACGCCGTGGTGATCATGACCAGCAACGTCGGCAGCCACTTCCTGACGGACGGCATCGAGTCGTCGCTCGCCAAGGAGCGGGTGCTGGGGTCGCTGCGGGAGGCGTTCCGCCCGGAGTTCCTGAACCGCGTGGACGAGATCGTGGTGTTCGACCGGCTGGGCCGGGCCGACCTGGACCGCATCGTGGGCCTGCAGCTGGCCGACGTGGTGAAGCGCGTCGCGGACCGCGGGGTCACGCTCACGCTCACCGCCGCGGCCCGCGAGCGGCTTGCCGAGGAGGGCTTCGACCCGGCCTACGGGGCGCGTCCGCTCAAGCGGGTCATCCAGAAGCGGGTGCAGGACCCGCTGGCCATACGGCTCCTGGAGGGGCACTTCAGCGATGGGGACCGCGTGGAGGTCGACACCGAGGGCGACGCCCTGGTGTTCCGCACGCTGGAGCCCGCAGCGGTCTGACCGGTGCGGGCGGGGGCCCCTGGACCGGGGCCCCCTCCGGCGCGGTTCCTAGGGCAGGCGCACCGAAATCGTCTGCGTGCCGCGGTCGTTGCCGCCCGGGCGATCCTCGCCCGCCGCGGTGAGCTGCACGTCGACCGTGACGCCCGTGGACGGCTGGCCGTTCGCGGCCAGGCAGCCCGCCAGGTCGACGGTGAACGACAGCGTGTTCGCCGGGTCGGCCGGGGCGTCGGCCGCCGCGTCCTTGAGGGCGAACATGCTGAGCGCCGGATCCGACGGGTCGCCGCTGCGCTTGGTCAGGGACGGGCTCAGGTCCGAGTAGTGGCCGCGGCAGCCGTACTCGCGCGTCGTGGTCGCGACCACGACGCCGTAGTTCAGGTGGCCGAGGTCCCGGAAGTCGCCGGTCTCGGCCCCGGGCACCGACAGCCGCTGCGGGCGCCAGAACGTGAGCGACAGCGAGCCGCCGCCGAGCACGATCGGGGATCCCTGCGAGGTGCCGGGGGCGCCCGGCGCCACCGGGTACGTGACGGTGCCGGCGGCCGCGCCGCTGCTCCATGCGCTGACGGCCGGGACCGTCACAAAGTACGGCGCCAGGGTGGTGGGACGGCGGATGGTGCCGGTGGAGCTCTTGAAGACGACGTCCATGAGGTCGCCCGGGCGGATGCGGTCGGTGCCGACGCGGGGCTGGACGCCCATCGCGAACGACGTCCGGCCGTCCCAGCCGGTGATCCGCTCCAGGTTCGGGTACCCGCTGCCGTCGGGCGAGTACGTGACCCAGCGCTCGCCGCGCGGCAGGTCGGCGGAGGATTCCGCCATGCCGCTGATCACGGCCGTGCCGTCGGGGATGCCGCAGTACGCCAGCGCCCCGCACTCCACGTGGCCGCTGGTGATCGTGCTGCCGCGGAACTGGGCGGGGTCGACGTAGAAGGCCAGGCCGAAGGTCCCGTCTCCCGACACCAGCGCGTCGATCTGCGCGCGCGTGGCGCCGGCGGCGTTGGCGTTCACGGAGTTCGCCAGCCCGGTGCGGAGCGTGGTGAACAGACCGGAGCTGGTCTCGTTGCCCGCGGTGGGGTCGTTGGCGTCGAGCACGCCGTTGCCGTTGTCGTCGGCGTCGAGGCTGTTCGGCAGCCCGTCGCGGTCGGTGTCGCCGCCGCCGGTTCTCGCCGTTCCCGTCGCGGCCCCCGCCGTTCCCGTTGCGGTCGCCGCCGCCCTCGCCGGTCTGGGCGATGCCCGCCTTCCGGGCCTTCTTCACGGCCACCAGCCCGAGCCGGCCGGCGCCGAGCGGCCGCCCCGCCGGCGTGGCCAGCACGTACGTGCCCAGGGTGAGCCTGGGCTTCACGCCGCGGGCCGCGAACCAGCCGCCCTTCGCGGCGAGCACCCCGAGCCGCCCGCGCGTGACGGCCAGGTTGGTGTACGCCTTGCCGCGCTTGGCACGCAGCACGACCGGGCCGGCGTATCCGCCGTCCGCGTCCACCACGTGCAGGCTGGCGCCCTTGAACTTCTTGGTGAGGGCCAGCGAGAAGGCCCCGCCGGGGCCGATCGCGGCGCGCGCCGCGTCACCGCTGGGGGCGATTGCGAGCACCGCGCCCCCCGTTGCGCCGGGGACGGTGCCGGTCACGGGCGCGGCCGCCGCCGCGGCCGGGATCGCCAGGGCCGTCAGCCCGGCGAGCAACGCCAGGCGGGGTGCGCGGTGGGAAGCGTCCATGCGGTCCTCTCCTTCAGGGCGCCCCGCTCACCGGGGCATCAGAGGAGGGATCGGCGTCTCGCGCCCTGGACCCAACCCCCCTAGGCCGGGTCGTCGCAGCGACGGTCCACCACGGACCCCGCGGCGGTGAACGATTCGCCGTTGCGGCGGGGGCGGGCGACCGCCCCGGGGCGGACCGGTCCCAGATCGGCGATCCGCATCTTGGCCCGGCACACCGGCTGCACGACCTCGCCGAAGGCGGCCTCGGCGGCTCGTCGTGCGGCGTCGAGGTCCTCCGCCAGCACGATGACCTCCTCGTGCTGGAACGGGCCCTCCCATCCGCTGGAGGCGGCCCAGACGCGCAGTGCGGGTGCGTCGCTCACACCCGGAACGGTAGCGCTCGGGCGGTCAGGCGGCCCAGTCGTGGGCCTCGCCGCCGCCGTCGTGCAGGTCCTCGCCGACGGGGCGTTCGGCCGCGAGCCGCCCCAGCGCCCGCGCCCACAGCCCCTCGTCCTCGCGGGTGGGCGGCTCGAGCACCGACAGGTTCAGCGCCGCCGGCTGGGGGCCGGGTCCCACGGCGAGCCGCTGGCGGCGCGGCAGCCCGGTCACGGCGTCCGGCCGCGTCCGCTCCAGGACGGTCCAGCCTGCGGGGCCCTCCAGGTGCCGGGCGCCCGCCGCGGCCCAGCGGGCCGTCTCGGCATCGGCCTCGCCACGGGCCAGGCGGCGGATGCGCACGATGCGGCCCTCGGCGGGCGTGGGCGGCAGGTCCGGGCCGTGATCGCCCTCCAGGTGCGCGCGCTCCACACGGGGGACCGGGGTGCGGCCCTCGTAGGTGCGGAAGCGGGTGAACGGGAGGTTCCGGTTCGGCATGGCACCCTCTGTATCGGCGGCCGCATGGCCGCCGATCACCCCCGTGGACGGGATGCGGACCTGCGCGGCACGGCCGGGGTGCCGGTGGACGAGACCACCAGCTGGATCAGGCACGCCCCGAGCGCGGCGAGCGCCGACAGCAGCGCCAGGTAGAGCCCGATCTCACGCGAGAGGACGGCCGACGGCTCCGGCAGCCGGAGGGTGCGGTACGTGATCGCGGCGGCGGCGACGCCCGCGCCCCCGACCGCCATGATCGACAGCAGCGAGATCCCGCCGGCGTCCAGGGCCAGCGCGTCCCGGGCGTCGAGGGCCACCGCCAGCGCGCAGAGGCCGCAGAGGACGGCGCCGGCCACGGCGATGCGGGCCGCCACGGTGGCGTCCCATCCCGACACGGCGTCCGGCGCCAGCGGCTCGGCGAGCACCGGCTCGTACCACGGCAGGAACACGGTGACGCACACCGCCAGGGCGCCGGCGAGCGCGACCAGCGACGGCAACACGGGACGGCCGGCGGGTGCGGGCGCGCGGACGCTCACTCCAGGTTCCCCGTGGCGGCCAGGACGGCGATCACCGCGATCCACACCACCAGCGCGGCGCTGGCGCACGCGATGCCGGCGATGGCCTGCCCGCGACCGCCCAGGCGACCCCCGGATTCGTCGATCTCGTGCAGGGCGATCGAGCCCAGCACGTTCGCGGCGACCGCGCACAGCAGCGTCACCACGGCGAATCCGCTCACCAGGCCGATGATGCCCAGCACCATCGCGGTGATCGCGCGTCCCGAGGCCGGCGGCGGCCCCACGTGCGACACCGGTCCGAGCGGGGGTGGGGGGAGGGTGCTCATCTGCCCCCGGATGGTAGCCGCAGGAGGGGGTCAGGACCCGACGCGTCACGCCCATGGGCCCCCCGGTGCGGTGCTAGGCTCGCCGCGTCGAACGGACGGCCGAACGGCATACCGAGGAGGGCTTGTTGCCGACCTACATCCTGCTCAGCACGCTCAGCCCCCACGGGGTCGGAACGCTCAAGGCGAACCCGACCCGCCTGAAGGAGGTCAACACCGAGATCGAGCAGATGGGTGCGAAGGTCGTCCAGCAGTGGGCGGTGCTCGGCCCGTACGATTTCGTGAACATCGTCGAGGCGCCGGACGAGAAGGTCATCGCCCGGGTGTCCATGGAACTCGCCGCGCGCGGAACCGCCCACTTCCAGACGCTCACGGCGATCCCGGTCGACGAGTTCCTGTCGCTGCTCAAGTGACGTCATGACCACCGGACCGGGACGCCAGCTCCGCGGCCTGCTGCTCCTCCTGGGCGGCCTGGTCGGTTTCGCGGCGTCCCCGGCGGCCGGCCGCCTGCGCCGTGGCGCGGCCGCCCGGCTCGGCCGGATGCCCCTGGTGGGCGACCCGGTGACCCCGTTCCGGCAGGCCCCCTGCTACGACCGCGACCCTGAGCCGTCGGACGCCTCCACCCGGAGGGCCGAAGCCGTCCAGTAGGCGGGGAGTGGTCCGGGCACGCCGCTGAAGTGGCTGTTTCGGCGCCCCGCAGGGGCGCCGTTTGCTTTTCATTTGTGGTCGTGATCGGGCTTCTTATGGCCTGGTCGACTCGCGCAAGCGCTGCCCATGGCGCGTCTGAGGGCGTTGGCCCCAGGAACAACGCCTTGCGGCTGCGCTGCCATTGAGCACAGCTCCCCATCCTTGGGTCGCCCTCATTCATTCCTCGCCGTCCACAAGGGCTGCCGTGCCATCCCGATCAGTGGTGCACCGCAGCCATGAGTTGTCCGCGCCGGAACGGCGCGGTTTCCACCCCTGGCGCGCTCTCCGGGTAGCTCACGGCAATTCGACTATCAGTACCCGTGAGGACGCTGACCCCAGACGGCCGCAGCGCCCCCAATCCGGTGGACGACTGCCGGAAGTCCAATCGGCTCATGGATGAGCCGAGCGAGTCGGTTGCAGGCAGGCGCAAGCCGTGGTTCCTGGGGCCAACGTCGCCGAACGCCAATCAGCGCCAAACCTTGCGCGAGGCCGGGCGGCAATGGGAAGCACCGGATCACTCCACGCCCGAACCCCGACCACCCGCCGTTCAATAGTCCATTCGACAATCAGTGCCCTCGAGGACGCTGATCCCAGACGGCCGCAGAGCACCCAATCCGGTGGACGACTGCTAAATGCAGTCGGCTCATGGATGAGCCGAGCTGGTTGGTTGCAGGCAGCCGAAAGGCGTGGTTCCTGGGGCCAACGTCGCCGAACGCCTCTCAGCGCCAAACCTCGCGCGAGGCTGGGCGGCCATAAGAAGCAACGAGAACGACCACAAGTGAAAAGCAAACGGCGCCCTCCGGGCGCCGAGATCAACTGCTGCACCTCTCCAAGCCCGGATCACTCCAACACCGGACCTCGCAAAGCCCGGTGGTCGGCAAAGCCGTGGCTTTGCCGACCACCGGGCGGCGTACCATCGCGGGGCCGTTCCCGAGCGTCATCCCAGGGGACGACGCGCCGATACATCCCACGTGAGCATGCGGGCCAGTGGCCCGTGAAGCCCCCAAGGAGAGTTGAACGTGGATCCATCGAGCATCACGCCGCAGCAGAAGATGCTGGGCGCAGCGGGGGCGAGCGTGCTGTTCGCCATCTCCCTGCTGTTCTTCCCGTGGTTCGGGGCGGGCGACTTCAGCATCAGCGGCATGGACATCCTGCCCTCGTCCTGGATCTTCCTGATCATGACCCTGGTCGCCGCCGGCGCCTTCGCCGCGGCGGCGTTCGACTACGAGCTGCCGATCCCGGTGAGCTCGCTCGCGCTCGGCGCCTACTGCATCTCGGTGCCGTTCATCGTGACGCTGGCCCTGATGTTCGAGGGCGGCGGCGGCCGGAAGTTCGGCCTGTTCCTCGGGACCCTGTTCGCGCTGGTCGCCGTGGTCCTGGGCACCTGGGTGTGGCGGGAGGAGGAGGCGTAGGCTCGGGGAGAGCCGACCGCCAACCCCTCCGAAGGGAGCGCAATGGGACTCATGGACAAGGCGAAGGAGGCCGCGAAGGCCGCCGCCGAGGCCGCGCAGAAGGGCCTCGACGAGGCCAAGGACGCGGGGCAGGCCTTCCAGCTCAAGCGCAAGCTCGCCGGGCTCGCCGAGGAGGTGGGCGAGACCGTCTACCGTCAGCGCGAGGGTGAATCCGGCCTCGATGACGAGGTGGACCGCCTGATCGAGGAGATGCGCGCCGTCAAGGCGGAGATCGCCTCGCTCGCCGAGGAGTAGCCCCGGTCAGCCGCCGGTGCCGGCCCGCCGCTTCGGCGGCCGCACCGGCGCGAGCCGGACCTCGGTGGCCAGGCCGGGGCGCCCGAAGCTCGTGCGCGCCTCCACCTCGATCCGGTGCTCGCCCACGGCGAGCTTCCGTGCCACCCGCCGGTCCCACACCACCAGCGTGGTGCCGCTGCCGTACGGGCGCCCGGCCCGGAGCGTCCGCTTGAGGCGTCCCTCGTCGTCGAGCACCCGCACGGTGACGCGCGCGGGGCGCAGCAGCCGGAACGCGATCCGCACGGTCGGGCGGGAGCGCTTCCCGACGCGCTCGCGGGCGGGACGCACCCTCAGGGCCGCCAGGGTGCGGTCCACGAGGAACCCCCGTGAGGCCGTCGTCGCCGGCATGCCCTCCGGGGTGAGGGTCGCGGTGATCTCCCAGGCGCCGTCGGGCAGCGGCAACGCCACCGGGTCGAGCGGGACGACCACGTCACCGGCCTCCACGGCCTGCGAGAACAGCTCCCGTGTGTCGCCGCCGCCGCGCCGCGCGAGGGCGACCACCAGCCGCCCCGGGCGGGGGGCGGTCACCCGCGCCGCGCCACGGTCGTCGATCCCGTCGCCGTTGGGGCTGATCCGCGGGATCACGGGCGCCACCCGCACCCCGTCGTACCGCATCACGACGGCCGTCGTGATGCTGCGCGGGGAGGACCACCGCACGGCCTGCGTGCCGTCCACCACCAGCTGCGCGCTCCCGCCGGCGTCCATCGCCACGGCGAGTCGCGCGCCCAGGCGCGCCATCAGCCGGGCCTGCTCGGGAACCGTGATGCCGCGGCTGCCCTGTGCGGACCCGTCGGCCGCGACGAACAGGTAGGAGCCGTCCGCCGCCTGCCCGATGGCGGTTCTGGCGGTGCGCTGCCCCAGCTGGGAGGTGCTGAACCCCTCGCCGGCGCTGGGGACCGCGGCCCCACCGTCCACCAGCAGCGGCCCGCCGCCCACCGCGAGGGCGGTCGCGGGGAATCCGGCGACACCCGGATCGATCCGCACGCGGGCGCCGGGCACCAGGTCGCGCGTGACGTTGGCGGCGTTCCCGCCGGTGCCGGTGATCACCATCGTCCCCACCGCCAGCGGGGTGCCCCCCGAGGTGCGCACGCGGGCGACGGTGCCGGTGACCGGGGTGTTGGGCACCAGCGGCGCCCCGCCGTCGACGGTGATCACCGCCTCGGATCGTGCGTTCCCGGCCGGCGTCGCCGACCCGTACGCCGGCGTGTAGAGCAGCGTCTCGCTGGTGCGCTCGGCGGGGCGGTTGATCCCCGAGAAGGTGCGTGACAGCCCCAGCGCGGTTCCGGCGGCGTCCACGGTCTGCCAGCGCCCGACCAGCGTGAGGCGTGCCGCGGCGAGGGCCCCGTCCTGGCCCACCAGCAGCGCGGAGCGCGACGGCTCGGGCTCGCTCACCAGCCCCTCCGGGCCCGTCACGGTGATCCCGCTGGGGTAGGAGGCGGAGGTGTTGAAGAAGTCACCGTTCACGCCGACGACGCCGCCGGCGGCCGACCGGGCGGCGAGCGCCTCGGCGAGGCCCCCCCTGCGGCTGGCCGCGCCACCCGCCAGCACCGGCGAGAGCGTCACCAGGCCGCTGGGCTGGGCGCGGATCACATGGATCACCTGTGGACCGGGATCCACGATCCGCTGGTAGCCGATGCCGGGCGCCACCTGCTGCACCGCGGGCTCGGGCGGCAGCAGCGGCTCGACGGCCGCCGGCGCCGCGGCGGCCACGGGGGCGGCGATCGCCAGGCCGGCGATCGCGAGGGGGATGTGGGCTCCGCGCATCAGCGTCAGATCAGCAGCCGCGCCGGTACCGCGCAATGTGCGCGGTGTCAGGACATCGTGAGGAAGCGTGCGCGGTCCGCCAGGGGGTCATACTCCGGCCGTGGTCGTCCTCCTGCTGATCCTGCTCGCGCTCACGGCGATCCTGGCGATTGGCCTCGGCGTGGCCCTGGGCCGCGCACGGCGCGCCGCGCAGGCCCCTCAGGCGGCCCGCCCGCCGTCGCTCGAGCGGCCTCCGGCGACCGATGACGCGTTCGAGCGGCTCCCGCTCGCGGCCGTGCGGGTGGACGACGGCACCCGGTTGCTCGCCGCCAGCGCCCGCGCGCGCGAGCGGTTCCCCTTCCTGCAGGCCGGGCGGCTGCTGCTGGAGTGCTTCGGCGAGCACCGGCTGAGCGAGCAGGTCACGACGGCGCTCGAGACGGGCGTGCCCTCCGAAGCCGAGCTGCGCCTGTTCACCGACGACCGGCGGACGTACCGGGTCGTCGCCGAGCCGGTGGACACCGGTGGCGGGCGCGAGTGCCTGGTGTTCATGACCGACCTCACCGAGGCGATCGCCTACCAGGAGCTGCGCTCCCAGTTCGTCGCCAACGTGTCGCACGAGCTGCGGACCCCCATCACGGGGCTGCGCGGGCTGCTGGAGGCGCTGGCCGACGACGGCATGGACCCCGAGCTGCGCGCGCGGTTCGCCGGCAAGGCGGTGGCCGAGACGCAGCGCCTTGAGGCGCTCATCACCGACATCCTGTTCCTGTCCGAGCTGGAGGCGGCCCCGGCGGGGGCGGACGCCGAACGCGCGGACCTGTGCGAGGCCGTGCGGACGTCCGTGGACGCGCTCTCCGGGATCGCGGCCGAGGCGGGGGCCACCGTGGAGGTGCTCGCCGCCGGCCGCCTGATGGTGCCCCTCACCGAGGCGATGGCCCGCACGGTGGTGCAGAACCTGCTGGAGAACGCCATCAAGTACGGCGGGGCGAACACCCACGTGGTGGTGGAGGCCCGGATCGACGCGGCGGGGGAATCCGCCGTGCTCATCGTGGCGGACAACGGCCCGGGCATCGCGGAACGGCACGTGCCGCACATCTTCGAGCGCTTCTACCGCGCGGACGCCTCCCGCTCCAAGCGCCTGGGCGGGACGGGCCTCGGACTGTCGATCGTCAAGCACATCAGCGAGTGGGCCGGGGGGCGTGCCACGGCCGCCTCACGGGAGGGCTTCGGCACCACGATCACCATCACGATCCCGATGGCCACGGGGATCCCGGGGTCCGGCGCCACCACCGGGACCCGGCCCGCGTCAGCCGACCTCCCGACCGGCTAGACTGCCCTCCGCCCGTCCCCGAGTCGGACGGGAATCGACCCATCCCCCGGCCGCCGTCCGTCTCGGGCGCCGCCGCCGCCGCATGGAGATCGCAGCTGAGCGTTCCGCTGATGGACATCGGGGCCCAGTACGGGCCGCTGCGGGCTGAAATCGACCGCGCCATCGCAGGCGTGCTCGATTCGGGCCGTTTCATCCTCGGTCCCGAGGTGAGCACCCTGGAGGCCGAGGTCTCCGCCCGCATGGAGGGACGTCCCTGCGTGGGCGTCGCAAACGGCACCGACGCGCTGGTCATCGCGCTCAACGCCCTGGACGTGGGGCCCGGTGACGAGGTCATCACCACCCCGTACACGTTCTACGCCACGGCCGAGGCGATCGCCCGGCTGGGTGCGGTGCCCGTGTTCGTGGACATCCGCGAGGATGACCACTGCATCGACCCGTCGCTGGTCGAGGCCGCCATCACCCCCCGGACCAAGGCCATCCTGCCGGTCCACATCTTCGGGCACCCCGCCGACATGACCCCGCTGCGCGCGGTCGCCGAGGCGCACGGGCTGCCGGTGATCGAGGACTCCGCCCAGGCCTTCGGCGCCGCCGACGGCGGGCGCCCGGTGGGCGCCCTCGGTGATCTTGCGACGATCAGCTTCTTCCCCACCAAGAACCTGCCGGGCATCGGTGACGGCGGGATGGTGGTGTGCCGCACCGAGGAGCTCGCCGACCGCGTCCGGCGCCTGCGCTTCCATGGGTCGCGTGACAAGGTCGTGTTCGAGGAGGTCGGCTACAACTCGCGGCTCGACGAGCTGCAGGCCGCCGTCATCCGGATCTTCCTGCGCCACGTGGACGGGTGGAACGACGGGCGTCGCGCCGCCGCGGCGGCCTACGAGGCCGCCGGCCTGGGCGAGCTCATGACGCTGCCCGCCGAGCGCCCCGGCGCGCACCACATCTACCACCTGTACATGGCCCGCCACCCCGACCGGGAGGCCGTGATGGCCGCCCTGAAGGCCCGCGGGATCGCGGCGGCCGTGTACTACGGGATCCCCATGCACCTGCAGCCGGTGTTCGCGCACCTCGGATACAAGCCCGGCGACCTGCCGGTCGCCGAGACCTGCGCCGACACGGCACTCGCCCTGCCCATGCACCCGCACCTCACCGAGGAGCAGGTCGCCGAGGTCGTGGACGCGGTGCGGAGCGTCAACCGGGTGGTCGCCGGGTGAGCGTGAGCTCCCTCCCGATCACGGCCGAGCCCGCGGGACCACCCGCGGGCCGGCCGATGTCGATCTGGATCGACCTCACCAACTCCCCGCACGTGGTGATCTTCCGGCCGCTGATCGAGCGGATGCGCGCCCGCGGCCACTCGGTGACCGTCACGGCCCGCGACTTCGCCCAGACGCTGGGGCTGCTGGATCGCTACGGCATCGACCACCGCGTGTTCGGCGCGCACGGCGGCGCCGGGCGGCTCGGCAAGGCCCGGGCCATGGGCTCCCGCAGCGCGCAGCTGGTCCGGTTCGCCCGCCGGGGCGGATTCGACCTGGCCGTCGCGCACGGCAGCACCGACCAGCCGCTCGCGGCGCGGGCGGCCCGCATCCCGCAGGTCACCATGTTCGATTACGAGTTCGCCGCGGCCATGCACCACTGGAACGGGCGTCTCGCCACCCGCGTGCTGGTGCCCGGCGCCATCCCCGAGCAGGCGCTGTGGCGCTACGGGATCCGGTCCCCCAAGCTGGTTCGGTACCCGGGCCTCAAGGAGGAGTACTACCTCGCGGACCACCGCACCGACGACGCCGTGCTCGCGGAGCTGGGGCTCGAACCGGGCCGCGTGACCGCCGTGCTGCGCCCGCCGCCCGAGGTGACGCTCTACCACCGCGGCCTGTCATCCGACGTGTTCGCGGCGACGCTGGACCGGCTGCTGGAGGAGCCCGGGGTGCAGACCGTCGTGCTGCCGCGCACCGCCGCCCAGCGGGAGCAGCTGGCCGGACGGCCCGCGATCGTGCCGGACGCGCCCGTGGACGGTCCCAGCCTCATCGCCCTGGCCGACCTGGTGGTGAGCGCGGGCGGCACCATGAACCGTGAGGCCGCCGCGCTGGGCGTGCCCGCCTACAGCCCCTTCGCCGGGCGCCTCGGCGCCGTGGACCGTGCCCTCATCGAGGACGGCCGGCTGCGCCGCCTGGAGCGCCCGGAGGACGTGGCGATCACCCCCCGCACCCGTGAGGCGCGGCCGCCGCTGCGCGACCCGGAGGCGCTCATCGACCTCATCCTCGCCGCCGCGGAGGTGCCCGCGTGAGCCCGTCCGAACGCGCCACCGTCACCATGTGGACGGCCCGTGCCATGGCGCACCGGCTCGGGCAGGCCGCGGTCGACCTGGGCCTGGTCGCGCTGGCCTACTGGCTGGCCTTCCAGCTGCGGTTCGACTGGGAGGTCACCCGCAAGTTCGACCGGGTGATGGACGAGACGATCCTGGTCGTCATCTGCCTGAAGATCCTGGTCTTCGTGGGCTTCCGCTTCTACACCAAGTGGTGGCGGTTCACCTCGCTGCGGGACCTGCAGGCCATCGTGATGGCCTCGGCCCTCGGCAGCCTGGCCGTGACCGCGCTGCTCACCCTGTGGCGCCCCGACGGGGTGGCACCGGTGCCGCGCGGCGTGCTGGTCGCCGATCTGCTGCTCACCATCGTGCTGGTGGGTGGCGCGCGCTTCCTGGTGCGCAGCGTCATCGAGCGACCCGGTCGCGGCGCGCTGGTGGCCAGCGGCAAGCGGGCCCTCATCGTGGGCGCCGGCGACGCCGGGAACATCCTCATCCGCGAGATGCGGCGCAACCGCTCCCTCGGCTACAGCCCCGTGGGGCTCATCGACGACGACCCGCGCAAGCGCGGCATGCGCGTGATGGGCGTCAAGACGCGCGGCACGTGCGCCGACCTGCCCCGCATCCTGCGCGAGCACCAGGTGGACGAGGTGATCATCGCGATGCCCTCCGCGCCCGGCGGCGTGCGCCGCGACATCGCCGAGGCCTGCCGCCGCGCCGGCGTGCGCTGCACCACCCTGCCGAGCCTGCCGGAGCTCATCACCGGCGACGTCACCGTCCGGCGACTGCGCGAGGTGCGCGTGGAGGACGTGCTGGGCCGCGCGCCCGTGGAGATCGACCTGGCGAAGGTCGCCCGCTACCTCAACGGCCGCACGGTGATGGTGACCGGCGCCGGCGGGTCGATCGGCAGCGAGCTGTGCCGGCAGGTCGCGGCCCTCGGGGCCCGGCGCCTGGTGATGGTGGACCACGCCGAGAACAACCTGTTCGAGATCGACATGGAGCTGCGCGAGCGCGGCTGGTCGGGGCTCGTGCCGGTCATCGCCGACTGCAAGGACGAGGCGTCGATGACCAAGGTCTTCCAGGACCACCGGCCCCAGATCGTCTTCCATGCGGCGGCGTACAAGCACGTGCCGATGATGGAGCTCAACCCGCTCCAGGCCGTCGCCAACAACGCGCTGGCCACCGAGCTCATGGCGGATCTGTCGGAGCGGCACGGCGTGGAGCGCTTCTGCCTCATCTCGACCGACAAGGCCGTGGAGCCCAAGACGGTCATGGGGGCCACCAAGGCGCTCGGCGAGCGGATCATCGAGGCCCGGGCGGCCTCGTCGGGCACCCGGTTCGCGGCCGTGCGGTTCGGCAACGTGCTCGGGAGCTCCGGTTCGGTGCTGCCCATCTTCCGGCGCCAGATCGCCGCGGGCGGCCCGGTGACGGTCACCCACGCGGAGATGACCCGCTTCTTCATGACCATCCCCGAGGCGGTGCAGCTGGTGATCGAGGCCACCGGCATCGCCGAGGGCGGCGACATCTTCGTGCTCGACATGGGTGAGCCGGTCCGCATCCTGGACCTGGCGCACCGCATGATCGAGCTGTCCGGCCGCGAGCCGGGCCGCGACATCCAGGTGGAGATCGTCGGGATCCGTCCTGGCGAAAAGCTCCACGAAGAACTGTGGAACGTGGACGAAGAGGTGCGCTCGACCCGCTATGGCAAGGTCATGCGGGCCACACGATCGCCGCTCTCGCCTGACACGCTCAGGGCGGGACTCAACGAACTTCGCCAGCGGGTGGAGAGCCGTCAGGAGGACGGACTCGGCGCGCTGATCGCGACCACACTCGGCATCGGCAGGGACGGCCTCGTCGACGACGAAAGCCAGAGCCACAGCCTGAGGCAACCGGGACCTGAAGGGGACAACAGATGAGCACGCTGATCGAGGCGCCGCGCACGACGGGACTCCCGCGGGGAGCCAGGGGCATCCGCGAGGGTGGCCTGCTCGCCGGGGTGCACCGCCCGTGCCCGGACCACCACGCGCCGAACTGCCCCTGCGTCGCCACCGCCCCCGACGGCCACATGGTCTTCCACTGCGAGGCCGGCGACCACCACTTCACGGCGCACTCCCCCGCGGTCTCGCGGGGCTGCTGACCGGTTCGCGGCTGCTTCGACGCCGGTGGCCGCCGCGGAGTTCCTGACCAGCCTTCAGGCCGCCGTCGCCGTGCTCGGCGGCGCCGGTGAGGCCGTTGTGGTCACCGGCGCCGAGGACCTGACGGTCCTGGCGCTGAACGCCGCTGCAGCCGAGCTGCTGGGCGACACGAAGGCGGAGGGACGGACCCTCGACTGGCTGTTCCCCGAGATGGCCGCGGGGGAGCTCCGGGCCAGCGTGGACGCGCTGCTGCGGCACGGCGGCCGTTCCATGGGGCTCACCACGCGTCCGCGGTGGGAGCCGGCAGGGGGAATGAGCGTGCAGGTGCGGCTGGACCTGGTGGTCCGGGACGGCGTGCCCCTCGCCGTCGCGTTCATCCGGGACTCACCGGAGGAGCGGGCGCTGCGGCCGAGCCTGGCCGCGCCGTCGCCCCTGGACGACCTGCCGGATCGCACCGCCCTGGTCGCCGAGCTGGACGCCGAGGTCCGCCGCGCCTTCCGCCACGGCCGCAGCCTGGCGATCGTCAACGTCCGGCTCCGTGCGTCCACCCGGCCCCAGCGCGACCAGCAATCGGTGGTGCACGACGCGGCGCGCCGCCTGCGCGAGTCCGTGCGGGCGGAGGAGACGCTGGGCCGCAGCGGACCCGATTCGTTCGTGTGGATCCTCCACGAGGCCGATGCCCGCGGTGCGCGGGCCGCGGCCGAGCGCGCCCGGCGGGCCGCGCTGGGCGACCGCAGCACGCCGGTGGCGGTGGCGGTGGGCGTCGCCGCGCTCACCCGCGGGGATTCCGCCGCCGACCTGCTGCGCCGCGCCGAGCTGGACACGATCATCGACCCCGGACCCGGCCGGCGCGGGACGCGCGGCTCGTCCGGCCTGGCCGCCGAGGGGGAGCGCCTGCTGCGGGCGGCGCTCGACGGCGACGCCCGCGCGGTGGCCGACACGCTCCGGGCGTGTTTCGAGGAGCGCGGCCACGCCGCGGCCTACGACGAGGTGATCCAGCCGGCGCTGCGGCGCCTGTCCCGCACCAGCGGGCCGGAACCCGCGCGCCCGGCCGAGGAGCACCGGGCCCTGGCGTTGCTGGAGTGGGGCCTGGCGCGGCGCCCCCGGATCTACGCCCCGCCGGATTCCCCGGTGATCGCGGTGCTGCCGATGGGCGTCGACGCGCGGCGCGTGACCACCCAGGCGGCCGCGGACGCGGCGGCGATGGCCGGCTGGACGCCCGTGATCGTGGAGGTGCCGCCGGCGTCGGACGTGACCCGCCCCGTCGCGAACCTGGGGGCCCAGGCCGTGGCACTGGTCCTCGGTGACGACGCGGACCTGCTGGAGACCGCCCACGTGGTGGAGGACCTGGCCGAGACGATCCCCGGTCTCATGATCGTCGCGATGGGCCCGCCCGGGGGCATCCTGCGGCGCTGGACGCCGCCGCCGCCCGCCCGTGCGCTGTCCACCGCGGGGGCGCTGGTGCAGGCGCTCGGCGGGCCGAGCCGCCGGGGCGCGCCGGCCGCGCGCGCCTGACGGGGGCGTCCGCCGGCGCTCACTCCCAGCCGGCGACCCAGGACTCGAGCGCGGTGACGACCTGGGCGAGGGCCAGGCCCTTGGAGGTGAGGCGGTACTCCACGGCGCCGTCCGGCCGGCGGAAGCGCTCCATCACGCCCGCGGCCTCGAGCTCCTTGAGCCGCTCGGTGAGGAGACGGGCCGACAGGCCGTCGACCCGCTCCTGGATGTGCGTGAACCGCGCCGGCCCGTCGAGGGTGACCCGGATCACCGCGGCGCTCCAGCGGCGGCCGACCAGCTCGGCCGCACGCTGGTAGCGCGCGCAGACGTACATGTCACCGGGGTGCTCCACGGCTGAAGCGTCTCACGCCGCGGTGGCCGCCGAGTGGCTGGGCGCCGGCTCGAGGGCCAGGTCGAGGACCTCCGCGACCGTGAGCACCGGGTGGACGCGCAGGTCGTCGAGGACGGCCTGGGGCACGTCGTCGAGGTCCCCGCGGTTCCGCTCCGGGATGATCACGTCCGTGAGGCCCGCCCGGTGCGCGGCCAGCAGCTTCTGCTTGACCCCGCCGATGGGGAGCACGCGGCCCTGCAGCGTCACCTCGCCGGTCATCCCGACGCTGGGCTTCACGGCCCGCCCGGAGAACAGGGAGGCCAGCGCGGTGACCATGGTGATGCCCGCCGACGGCCCATCCTTCGGGATCGCGCCGGCCGGGACGTGCAGGTGGACCTCACGTCCGCCCACGTCCGCCCGGTGCAGGCCCAGCGCGTCGGTGTTCGCGCGCAGCCACGAGAGGGCGATGCGCCCCGACTCCCGCATGACGTCGCCGAGCTGGCCGGTCAGGACCAGGCGGTCGCCGGCGCCCTCCGCCGGCATCGCGGTGGCCTCGACGAACAGCACGTCGCCGCCGGTGCCGGTGACCGCGAGCCCGGTCGCGACGCCCGGCACGGCAGTGCGCGGGCGCCCGAGGGCGGTCCGCAGGTCGTCGGCGGTGACGTGGACCGGCCCGTCCTCGCCGCCGGCGACGCGGGTCGCCGCCTTGCGCACCACCTTGCCGAGCTCGCGCTCCAGGGAGCGCACGCCCGCCTCGCGGGTGTAGTCGGCGATGATCTGGCGCAGGGCGTCCTCGTCCACCGTGATCTCGTCCTCGCGCAGTCCGTTGCGCTCCACCTGCCGTGGCAGCAGGTAGTCGCGGGCGATCGCGAGCTTCTCCTCCTCGGTGTAGCCGTCGAGGGTGATGACCTCCATGCGGTCCAGCAGCGGGCCGGGGATCGTGTCCACGACGTTGGCCGTGGCGAGGAACAGCACCTCGGACAGGTCCAGCTCGACGTCCAGGTAGTGGTCGCGGAACGTGTGGTTCTGCGCCGGGTCCAGGACCTCCAGCAGCGCGGAACTCGGGTCGCCGCGCCAGTCGCTGCCGACCTTGTCGACCTCGTCGAGCAGGATCACCGGGTTCCGGGTGCCGGCGTCGCGCAGGGCGCGCACCAGGCGGCCCGGCAGCGCGCCGATGTAGGTGCGCCGGTGGCCGCGGATCTCGGCCTCGTCGCGGATGCCGCCGAGGCTGATGCGCACGAACTCCCGGCCCATCGCCCGCGCGACCGACTCGCCCAGGGACGTCTTGCCGACGCCCGGCGGGCCCACCAGCGCCAGGATCACCCCACTGCCGGAGTCGTCGAGCTCACGCTCGCGACGCAGCTTGCGGACGGCCAGGTACTCGAGAATGCGCTCCTTCACCTTCTCCAGGCCGGCGTGGTCCTCGTCGAGGACCCGCTGCGCCTCGGGCAGCTCCAGCCGGTCGTCGGACCGGGTGTCCCACGGCAGGGAGACCATCCACTCCAGGTAGGTGCGGATCATCCCGGCCTCGGGGCCCTCGCCCTGCCGCTCCAGGCGGGCCAGCTCGCGCTCGGCCTCCTTGCGGGCGTGGTCGGGCATCCCGGACGCCTCGATGCGGGCGCGCCAGTCCTCGGACGACGAGGGGTCGTCGTCGTCCAGCTCGCGGCGGATCGCGTCCATCTGGCGGCGCAGGATCGCCTCCTTCTGGTCGCGCTCCAGGCCCTCGGTGACGTCCTCGCGGATCTTCTTGCGCAGGCCCATCTCGGCCAGGCGGTCCCGCTGGGCGGCGACCGCGCGCCGCAGGCGCTCCACGACGTCGGTGGTGGCGAGGATCTCCGCCTTCACGGCGGGGCTCACGTCCGGCGCGTAGCCGATGGTGTCGGCCAGCCGGCCGGGCTGGGTGATGGTGCGCAGGAACGCGGCGACGCGCCCGGCGTCCCCGCGCAGGCCGGCGACCTCCTCGACCACCGCGCGGTACTCCTGCACCTCGAGGGGGTCGTGGATCTCACGCACGCCCACCACAAGGCCGTCGCCGACCACGGCGGGGCCCAGCTCGGCCCGGTGGCGGGCCTCGACGGCGATGCCCTGCGTGCCGTCCGGAAGGGTGATCTGACCGGTGATGTCGATGACGACCCCGATCGCGGCGAACGCGCCGTCGATCCGGGGCACCGCCACCACGCGGCCGTCCACCGCGCGCTCGAGGGCGGCGAGCTGTTCCTGCTCGAGGACCGGGAACGTCACGGACATCCCCGGGAGCAGCACGGCGTCGTCGAGGGGCAGGACGGGAAGCTGGGTGCTGAACTCGCGATCCATGTGGGTACTCCCATTCGTGGGCACGGCTGGCTCGGAAATAGCTAACCGGTGAATGAGAGGTTACGAAGAGTAACCGCCGACGTCAAATGGGACCGGTCGGGGGGTTACGACCGGCGTCGCTGATCGGCGAGCAGCAGCGGAAGGATGCGGGCCATGGTGGCGGCGCGCTCCCGGCGGCTGGAGTCGCTCATGCCGAGCTTCACGTAGATCTTCGACACCCGGTTGTTCACGGTCCCGTCCACCAGGTGCAGCTCCGCCGCGATCTCCCGGTTGGAGCGGCGCTGGGCGATGAGGATGGCGGTGGTGAGCTCCGCCTCGGTGAGGGCGGCGATCAGCGGTTCCCACGCGGGACCGTCGTGGGTCGCCGCGACCTCGGCCGAGACGGGGGCGAGACGTTGCGACGCCCAGGCGAGGGCGTCGTCGAGCAGGGTGGAATCTGGTGTCCGCGTGCGGTGGTCGACCACCCACAGCGGGGTGCCCTCCATGTCGCGCAGGACGGTGCGCCGCCCGCTGGGCGGCCCGTCCTCCCCGGTGGCGAGGGTGAGCCGCAGGCCGGGGTCCCGCAGCTCGGTGCGCAGGACCTCCTCGACCGCCCCCGGGCTGGTGGCGGTGCTCATGCGCAGCGCCCGCCGGGCGTCCTCCTCCAGCTCGTTCCACCGGTACAGGGCGAACCCGTAGAGGACGGGCAGCAGCATGAACGTGATCTTGGTGAGCAGGGAGGCCGGCTTGGCCAGGTCCACGTCGTCGCCGGCGGCCATGAAGGCGGCGAAGCAGACCACGATCGCCCAGGTGCCGACCCGCACCGGAATGTGCGCGGAGCGATGAAGCGGGTCGCGGGTGCGGAAGCCCCGCTCGAAGTTCCGCACCACCAGCGCGCCGAGGGCGACCAGCGTGACGGCCTGCAGGATCTGCAGCGGCTGAACGATCTCCCCGTAGCCGGCGATGTAGTGGTTGCGGCCCACGCACTCCTCGCCGCAGCCGGGGTTCGGGTTGTCGGAGAACACCACCCAGACACTCGAGAGCGCGGCCCACGCGCAGACCGCCCAGACGAGTCGGCGCATGCCGCGAACGCGGTGGGGATCGACGAGCCCGGTCGCCGGGTCGACGGCGGCGGACGCCACACTGAGGCGGCCCGCGGGGAAGGTCATCAGGATGAGGAAGAACGCCGGCACGTCGATCATCGAGATCACGTTGCCCACCGTGAACAGCCACCGGTTGCCGGCCTCGTCGATGCGGGCGATGAGCCACAGCGCCCCGCCGATCACCGCCCACGCCCCGATGGGGCTCTCGTAGCGGGTGCGGTGGTAGGCGCCCAGCACCGTCCACGCCGCCCCGCCGATGAACAGGATCGCCCCCCGCTCCGGGTTGTCGTTCTGCATCGCCACCGCGAGGCCCATCAGGCAGATGAGCGTCGCCACGATCCCGGAGACGCGCGGGCTCCAGCGCGTCCAGAAGACCCGGTCCCTGATCCTTCGGAGCCGGCGGCGCAGGGGCGGGCCGCCGCTCGATTGCGGGATGGTTGCGTCCACGGCGCGGTCCGTCGGTCGGGGGACGGCAGGGCGGCATTCTGCCCGCGACCGAAATACTGTGCAAGCGCGCGCGGTGCATCCCATTTCCGATGGTGCGCGCGCCGTTCGCCGCCTGCCGCCTGCCGCCCCAGCTGGCATGCTCCCCGCCCGATGCCGGACGCCGTGATCTTCGACATGGACGGCGTGCTCCTCGACACGGAGCGCGTGTGGGACGTGGTGCGCGAGGACCTCACCCGGGAGACCGGCGGGGTGTGGCACGCCGAGGCCCAGCGGGACATGATGGGGATGAGCTCCCAGGAGTGGCCCGTCTACATGACCGAGCGCCTCGGAGTCCCGATGTCGCCCCCGGCGATCCTGGAGACCGTGAGCCGGGAGCTCATCACCCGCTACCGGCACGAGCTGCCGCTGCTGCCCGGCGCCGACACGGCGGTGCGGCGCCTGGCCGACCGCTGGCCCCTGGGACTCGCGTCGTCGTCACCGCTGTCGGTGATCACCGCCGCACTCGAGCTCGCCGGCATCGACGGATGCTTCCGGGCCGTGGTGTCCTCCGAGGAGGTCGGCCTGGGCAAGCCCGCGCCGGACGTCTACCTGGAGGCGGCGTCGCGCATCGGCGTGTCGGCGGAGCGGTGCTGGGCCGTCGAGGACTCCACCAACGGCATCCGCTCGGCGCTCGCCGCCGGCATGCGCGTCGTGGTCGTGCCGAACCCCGACTACCCGCCCCACCCGGACGCGGTGGGGGAGGCGCACCTCATCGTGACGGCCGTGGCGGGCCTCAGCCCGGACCTGCTGGAGGAGTGAGGGGCCCCTGCGCGCCGGGTCAGGCGCGCGAGTACATGCGCCCGCCGCCGCGCCGCGGGGCGCGGGGCTCGACGGGGACCTCCACGACGACCCGCTCGCGGCGCTCCGCCTCGATCTCGTCCAGGTACACCAGGAACGCCTCGGTGAGTCGCCCGCGGCACCCCACGCACAGGTGGTCGCCCAGCGGCGCCTCGAGCATCCGGCAGAGCTCGCAGCGGCCGGCCTTGCGCGGCGGGTCGCCGTACCGGCGCAGGCCGCCGCCGGAGTGGACGAGCTCGGATGCGGTTGCGGCGTTCACGTCATGAGGAGGTATCGACACGGGTCGCCGATCGCACAACCCCTCACCCGCGACGGAGGTGTGCGAACATCGCCCCCCAATGGACCTCCGCCAGCTGCACACCTTCCGGATGGTCGTCGAGCGCGGGTCGTTCTCCGGGGCCGCCGAGGAGCTCGATATCTCCCAGCCCGCCGTGTCGTTCCAGATCCGGGCCCTGGAGGAGTCCGTGGGCCACCGGCTGCTGGACCGCTCGGGCCGTCGCGTCGCGCTGACCGAGGCGGGTGAGGTCGCCTACCGCTTCACCAAGCGCATGATGTCGCTGGAGATGGAGTTCGAGCGCGAGCTGCAGGAGCTGGGCGACCGGATCGCCGGCCCGCTCGTGCTGGGGTCGTCCACCGGTCCCGGGGAGCTGGTGCTGCCGCGCCTGCTGGGACGTTTCGCGGCAGCGCACCCGGCCGTGGTGGTGCGCCTGGCGGTGCTCGACACCCAGACGGTGTGCGACCGGGTCCTGGAGGAGGAGCTGGAGCTCGGCGTCGTCGGCGCGGCGCGGCCGCAGCGCGGGCTGGTGTTCGAGCCCTTCATGCGCGACGAGCTGGTCGCCATCGTCCCTCCGGGCCACCGGTTCGCCGACCGCGAGCGCATCACGATCGCCGAGCTCACCACCGAGCCGCTGCTGGTGCAGCAGGAGGGCTCCGGGGTGCGCGCCGTCGTGGAGCAGGCGCTGCGCGACTCGGGCGTCCGCGACCGCGACCTGAACGTGTCGATGGAGCTGGGCCTGCAGCAGTCCGTGAAGGCCGCCGTGCTGGACGGGTTCGGTGTCACCGTGATCTCCCGCCTGGCGGTGGAGCGGGAGGTCGCCGACGGCAGCCTCGTCGCGCTGTCGCTGGAGGGAGAGGGGCTCGCGCGGCAGTTCTGGCTGGTGCGCCACGCCGGCCGGACCCAGCGCCGGGCCGCCAGGGCGTTCACGGAGTTCGCGGCCCGCGAGCTGGCCGCGGAGTCCGCCGCGCTCGCTGAATAAGACCGCCTTATCGCGTTCATCCGGCTGGGATCGGGTACGATCCACAGCGTGACCGGACCCCGCGACGCGCGCATGGACGTGGTGGTGGTGGGGTCGGGCGGCGCCGGGATGAGCGCCGCCATCGCCGCGCGCGAGGCGGGCGCATCCGTGCTGGTGGTGACCAAGTCGGCACTCGGCGCGTCGAACACCGGCCGGGCCCAGGGCGGCATCCAGGCCGCGATGGGCGACGACGACTCGGTGGACTCCCACTGCCGCGACACGTTCGCCGCGGGCCACGAGGACGCGCGCCCGGAGCTGGTGCGCAAGCTCACCTCGGAGGGGCCCGACGCCATCGCCTGGCTGTCCTCCATCGGGGTGTCGTTCACCCGCGACGAGGGGCGCCTGCGCATCCTGCGCTGCGGCGGCGCGAGCCGGCCGCGGCTGCTGCAGGCCGGCGAGCGCACCGGCGCGGAGATGGTGAAGGCGCTTCGCGCCGGCGTGCGCGCCGCAGAGGCGCAGGTGCGCGAATCCACCGCGCTGCGGGAGATGACGCCGACCGCGTCGGGCTGGCGGCTGGATCTCGAGGGCGCCGGCGCGGGCACGGTGGAGGCCGGCGCGGTGGTGCTCGCGGCCGGCGGCGGGCTGCGCGGCGAGGCGGACCGGCTCGGCATCGGCAGCACCAACCACCCGGACGCGACCCCCGAGGTCCTGGAGCTGGCCATGGCACTCGGCGCGGTGACCGAGCACCTGGACTCCTGGCAGCGCCATCCCACCGGCTCCGTGTGGCCCGAGGCCCTGGCCGGGTACGCCCTTCCCGAGACCACCCGCAGCTATGGCGCCACCCTGCACGACGCGAACGGTGAGCGCTTCGTCGACGAGCTCGCCCCGCGCGACGTGGTGGCCGACGCCATCGTGCGGGTCGTGGAGGACGGCCGCGGGGTGGCCGCGCCCAACGGCCTGCGCGGCGTGTGGCTCGACACCGCCGCCATCGACCGGGAGCACGGGGCGGGCTTCACCGCCGCCCGGCTCGCCTACGTGCACAACCGGTACGCGAAGGCCGGGGTGGACATCACCCGGGAGCGCGTGCTCGTCTACCCCGTGCTGCACTACCGCAACGGGGGACTGCTCATCGACACCCACGGCGCCACGACGCTGCCGGGGGTGTTCGCGGCGGGGGAGATCAGCGGGGGCGTGCACGGCACGAACCGGCTGATGGGCAACTCGCTGCTCGACACCGTGGTGTTCGGCCGCACCGCTGGACGCGCCGCCGCAGCGGCCGCGCGATGACCGAAGGGAGAGCTGTGACCACCGCACACGCCGCCACGCTTCCGGACTTCCTGTCCGTCCCGGGGCGGCCCCCGAAGCCGCGTCAGACCGGCATCACCCACGTCATCGACAAGGGCATGTCGGTACGCCAGCTCGAGGACATGCTGGAGGTCACCGCCGATCAGGTGGACATCGTGAAGTTCGGGTGGGGCACGTCGTACGTCACCCCGAACCTCCGCGACAAGATCGCCCTGCTCAAGGACGCCGGGATCATCCCGATCCTCGGCGGCACGTTCTGGGAGGTGTGCCTCGCCCAGAACAAGCTCGACGAGTGGCAGCGCTGGGTCACCGAGCTGGGGCTCAGCCACGTCGAGGTGTCGGACGGCACCATCACCATGCCGCACGACATGAAGCTGGAGCACATCCGCAGGCTCGCCCGCGACTTCGTGGTGCTGAGCGAGGTGGGCTCGAAGGACCTCGAGGTGGTGATCGCCCCCTACAAGTGGGTGGAGCTCATCGAGTCGGAGCTGCGGGCCGGCTCGTGGAAGGTCATCACCGAGGCCCGCGAGAGCGGCACCGCCGGCATCTTCCGCGGCTCCGGTGAGGTGCGCATGGGCCTCATCGACGAGATCGTGCACGCGATCGATCCCAACCGGCTGCTCTTCGAGGCCCCGCAGAAGGTCCAGCAGGTGTGGTTCATCGAGCAGTTCGGCCCGAATGTGAATCTCGGGAACATCCCGCCGGATGAGGTCGTCCCGCTCGAGACCCTGCGACTCGGGCTGCGGTCCGACACGTTCAAGGCGACCATCAAGGACAACACGGACGGCGCCGGCATCTGACCGGCGTGGCCGGGCGCCGGCGCCGCGCGCCCGGCCACGTTGTGGACGGCCGCCGGGGGCGAGAGGATGGCCGCGTTGAGGTGCGTGCCCACATCCCTCGCCGCGGCGGCAGCGCTTGCGCTCGTGCCCCACGCCCTTGCGCAGGCTCCGGACCGCCCGATGGGCGCGGTGTTCCACTGGGGGTACGAGCTCAACCAGGACGAGCTGCCCTCCTACGACCCCGATCGGGCGCGCCCGCCGTACCCGGCGGCCCGCTGGTACCGCATCATCGACGGGATCCTGGACGAGGCCGGCCGGAACGGCCTGTGGTTCACGGGCCCCAGCGCCCTGCCGTTCCCGCCGCTGCCCCTCGCCCCCAACGAACCCGTGGGGTGGCGCAACCCGCGGAACTTCGCGGCCCAGCACGCGCGCACCGGCCTGTCGTGGGACGTGGCGCACGAGGTCTGGGCGGCCCGCAAGGCCCTGCGGACCCGTGGCGTCACGGTCCTCGATCCCACGGTGAGCCGCTTCGCCTACACCCAGCGGGTGTCGCTGGTCGATCCGGCGTACCGCCGGGCGGCGCTGGCCGAGATCCGGAGGATCGCCCCCACGGTGCGCGGCAAGCCGTACGTGTTCGCGTGGACGGGATCGGACGAGCCGCTCATCCGGCTGCCGCGGGGCGCCGCGGCCGAGCGCAGCGCCTATGCCCGCACCATGCGCGCGCAGGTGCGCGGTCGCTACGGAGCGCCCGCGCCCCTGGCGGGCGCGCGGCGCACCCGCTCGGCGGCCGAGGGCCTGAAGTGGCTGGCCTACAGTCGCTGGTCGAGCGACCGGTTCTTCACGATGAAGGCCGAGCAGGCGGCGCTCATCCGCCGCCTCGCGCCCGGCGCCCGCGTGCTCCCCAACAACTACGGGTTCATCCGCGGCCTCGTGCCCTGGGACTACACGCGGCTGACCGCCTTCGCGGACCTCGTGGAGGCCGACCCGTACGTGAGCTTCGCGGAGGCCGTCCGCCCGGGCCGCGGCCGCTACAACCCCGGTTTCGGCGCCAAGTTCATGTCCGACCTCACCGGCGTCCGGACGCGGATCGTCGTGCAGGCGTTCACGTACTCCGGCTACACCCCGGAGGTCGCCGACCTGTACGCGTGGTCGGGGCAGGCGCTGCGCGCCGGGGCCACGGACATCACGTTCTTCGCCTCGGGCAACCCGCGGTTCACGGACCGCCCGTTCCATTCGGGGATGCTCCGGCTCGCACGCGACCTGCGCGGCACCCGCCTGCCCGCGCCGCCCACCGATCCGGCCACGCTGGTGGTGTACGCGACCGCCTCGGAGGGGCAGGGGCAGCCCGCCGAGACCGGCGACGACCGATACCTGGCCTCGGCCGACGCGCTGTACAGCGTCCACGGGCTGCTCGGCGAACTGGGACACGGGGCGTTCAGCTTCGACGCCGACACCCGGCTGCAGCGCGAGCCGGCCCGCCTGGCCGCGGCGCGCACCGTGTGGCTTCCGCGGGCCGACACCCTGGACCGCCCGTTCGCCGACGGGCTCGCCGAATGGGTGCGGGCCGGGGGCACGCTGGTGGTGGGCGATCCCGCCGCATTCACCCGCACCCCCGACGGCGGGAGCCTGGCGGACGTCCGGGCCGCGCTGATCGGGGCGGGGCTCGGCCAGGCACGTCCCGGCCGGCTGGTGCGGATGGCCCCCGATGCGCTGGGCGCGGGCCGGCCCGCCGACGAGCTCTACGCCACGGTCGAGGCGCCGCAGGCGCGGGCGTTCGACGCGGTCCCCGAGGGCGCGTCGGTGATCGCCCGGTTCGTGGACGGGGCGCCCGCGGTGATTCGCCGGCCGGTGGGGCGGGGCCAGGTGGTGGCGTTCTCGGTGGACCTGCTGCGCCCGCAGAACCTGGTGGACCCGATGGACCTGCACCGGATGGTGCGGACGATCCACGCCTGGAGCGGCGGTGGTTTCAGCACGGCCTGGGACTACACGGTGCCCGGATCACCGGAGCCGGCGCGCCCGCCCTGGGAGGGCGCCGCGGCACCGCTTCCCTGAGGCTCAGCGCCCCACGTAGAGCACGCGCGTGGCATGCGCGGCGTTGCCGGCGACATCCTTGGCGTAGAGGCGCACCACCCGGAACCCGTCGGTGCGGAAGCGATGGTCCACCCGCGCGCCGCGCGCGTAGCGCCCGTCGCCGAGGCTCCACCGCAGGGATGCCGGATCCACCGAGGACTGGCCGTCGGAGGCCCTGGCGACCAGCACCGTGTCGCGGCCGACCACCCGGTACCCGAACGTGATGCGGGGCGGGGTGGTGTCGACCACCACCACGCGCTGGGCCGGGCTGATGTCGTGCGTGCTGCCGGACACCGCCCGGGCCTGCACCACGTTCCGGCCGCGCCGCACGTTCACGCGGACGGCGGGGGCGGTGGTGACCGCGCTCCAGCGCCCCGCGTTGACGCGGAACTGGTAGCCCTGGCCGTTCTCGGTGCGCACGCGCACCGTGACGGTGCGGCGGCGCGTGGCGATGGGCCCATCGCCCTCGATGGCGGTGTCGGGGATGACCAGGGCGCTGCCCGGTCCCAGGACGGCCTGCACCGCGCGCACCGCGTCGAGCTTGCCCGCTCCGGTGCGGGCGTCCGGGCCCGCCGGCGCGATGTCGACCGAGGTGCTGCGCAGGATCTCCATGGCGGTGGCGCCGCGCGCCAGCGGGTTCGCCTGGGCCATCAGGGCGATCACCCCGGCCACGTGCGGCGAGGCCATCGAGGTGCCCGAGAAGGACAGGTAGCCGGTGCCGGTGCTGGAGGTGATGTTCACGCCCGGCGCCGCCAGGTCCGGCTTGGTGAGCGTCGTGCCGGCGGCGGGCCCGGTGCCGTCGACGTCGCGCCACACGACCGGGCCGCGGCTGGAGAAGCTCGCCAGCGTGTCGTTCTCGCTGAGAGCGCCCACGGCGAGGGCCTCCGGGTAGCCGGCGGGGCTGCCCACCGTCGACGCGCTGGGCCCGGTGTTGCCGGCGGCGAACACCGGGGTGATCCCCAGCTCCAGCCACCGGCGGATGATGCTGCGAAACCATGGGTCGTTGGCGTCCTCGGCCGACCACGAGTTGTTGACCGCCACCGGCTGGTCGGCCGTGGCGGGGTCGCCGTCCGGGTCGGTCATCCACTGGGCCGCCGAGATGAGGGCGCTGCCCGGACCGACGCCGCTCGCGCCGATGGCCTTGGCCACGATCACCCGGGCGTCCGGCGCGACGCCGATCGGCGCGCCGCCCTCGGACCCGCCCACCATGGTCCCGACGGTGTGGGTGCCGTGGCCGTTGTCGTCGTAGGGCGTCGGCCGGCCGTTCACGAAGTCCCGCCAGCCCACGACCTTTCCGGCCAGCTCCCGGTGGGAGGCGTTGACGCCCGTGTCGATGCTGCCCACCACCACGCCGGCCCCGGTGAGGCCGGTCGCCCGCCAGACCTCCGGGACGCGGATGGCGGCGAGACCCCAGTCTCCCTCGCCGGGGTCGGGGAACGAATCGATCACGTCGGAGGTGCCCTGCGTGAGTCTCACCGGGACGTCGGCGTCCACGCGTTCCACGCCGGGGTCGGCGTCCAGCTCGGCGATCTCGGCCGGCGTCGCGCGCACCGCGATGGCGTTGATGAGCCAGAAGCGCTTCGCGGGGGCGTCCACCAGCTCCGCCGTGCGGCGCAGGGCGGCCAGGAGGGCCTGCGGCCGGCCGGCGTAGTCCTCGCCGTCCACCTGGCGGCGCAGGGTCACCAGCACCGGCAGCTGCTCGTCGGCCGCCGCGATCGCGACGCGCTCCGCGAGCCCGGGGCCGATCTCGGCCCTCGCCTGCGAGGGGTGCATCGAGAGCGCCATGAAGGCGCAGGCCACGAGGGCGACGGCGGTCGGCAATCCGTGCCGGGCCCCCGGGCTGGCGTCGCCCGAGGTGTACAGGGGTCCACTCCGTTGGATCTCTGCAGTACCCGGCATGTATCGGCGCCGGGCGGGTGCGGCTTGACGCGCGGGGACCGCGAGGACCGCGGTTCCGACCGTGGCGCCGGGCCGACCCGGGCCGCCTCGCTATCATCGGCGGTCATGCCCGCCTTCATCTGCCCCCGGTGCGCCCGCCGTGAGCGCGGCTCGGAGCGCCACAGCGGCCATCAGGCCCGCGGCTGCACCAAGTGCGGCTTCGGCTTCATGTTCGAGCTGCTCGAGGACTACTACGCGGGACCGAACACCGCGCTGGTGGTGTGCGACAAGCAGCGGCGCATCATCGCCGCCGGCCACGCCGCCACCGCCGTCACCGGCTTCCGTGAGGGCGACCTCATCGGCCACGAGGTGGTGAGCCGCCTCGGCATGGGCAACTTCCCAAACGGCGATCCGGCCACCACGGCGCTGGAGTGGGGCGTCCGCCAGCTCGAGGTGCCGTGCACCTTCCGCCCGTCGGGGCTCGAGCGCGACCAGCCGGCGACCGCGGACTTCTTCCCCGCGTACGACGATGACGGCGGGCTCCTGCTGGCGCTCACCCCCAAGACCGTGGTGGCGGACGGGTCGTAGACTTCCGCCCCACCGGATCGGGAGGGCACATGGAGCGGCGTCGGCTGGGCGGCAGCGATCTGGAGCTGTCGGTGATCGGGCTGGGGACCTGGGTGTTCGGCGGCCGCTGGGGCGGCACCGAGGACGAGGACTCCCTGGCGGCGTGCCACGCGGCGATCGACGCCGGCGTGAACTGGATCGACACGGCCGACATCTATGGCCAGGGCCGGGCCGAGCGCGTCGTGGGGCAGGTCGTCCGCGACCGTCCCGGCGAGGTGCTGGTGGCGACCAAGGGCGGCGTGGCCTGGAGCTTCGAGGACGGGGCCCTGAAGATCTGGCGCGAGGCGTCCGGCGCGTACCTGCGCATGTCGCTGGAGCGCAGCCTCCAGGCGCTCGGGCTGGAGCGGGTGGACCTGTACCAGGTGCACTGGCCGGTCCCCGGCGTGCCCGCCGAGGACACCATGGGCACGCTGCGCGACCTGCAGCGCGAGGGGAAGATCCGCTGGTTCGGGGTGTCCAACTACCACCTCGCCGACCTCGAGGCCGCGGGCGCGGCGGCGCCCTTCGCCAGCTACCAGCCGGGCTACCACGTGATGCGACGGCAGATCGAGGACGCCGAGCTGCCGTGGTGCGCCGAGCACGGCGTCGGGGTGATCGCCTACGGGCCTCTGTCGCACGGGCTGCTCACCGGGAAGATGAACGCCGACACCACCTTTCCCGGGAACGACTGGCGCGCCGCCAGCGAGTTCTTCGCCGACGGCCACCTGGGCGAGCGCGTGCAGGTGGTGCGCGAGCTGCAGCGCATCGCCGACGCCTCCGGGCGTCCCGGCGGCGCGGCGGAGCTGGGCGTGATGTGGGTCCTGCGCCGTCCCGAGGTGACCAGCGCCATCGTCGGCGCCCGCAACGCCGAGCAGGCGCGCGCCAACGCCGCCCTGGCCGGCGCGCCGCTCACCGCCGACGAGGAGGCGGCGATCGACGCCGTGCTGGCCGCGCACCCCGTGGCATCGCGCGAGTACGGGCACGGGGAGCCGCCGGTCCGCACCTGACCGCACCACCCCCGCGGGGACCGGGAACGCCCATCCGTCCGGACGGGTGTCCCCGGTGCTCACGCGCGTTGTATCCACCACGCCCCGGTGGGACGATCCCGGTCATGGCACAACCAGCCGCCCCCAGGCGCCGCCGGTCCGACGACCGCCCGCGCCCCGCGCTCATCGCGCCCACCCCGCCCGGGCCCCTCGGCCCGCCCGACCCCGAGGGGGTCGTGCGGTCGATCGAGCTCGCGCTTGGCGCCGCCCGCAAGGGACGCCGCCACCTCACCCTGCTGGCGATCTCGGTGACCGAGGAGCCGGCCGCCGACACCGAGGCCCGCCTCGAGGCGGCCGCGCAGACGGTGCGCAACATGGTGCGCGGCACCGACGGCATCTGGCGTGACGGCCCGCGGAGCATCGCGGTCCTGCTGGCCGACGTCGACGGCCCGTCCGTGGAGCCCGTCCTGGCCCGCATCCGCCTGCGGCTGAAGTCCCTCACCCCCGGCCGCGCCCGCATGGGGCGCGCGGCGGCGGCGCCCGGCATCGGCGCCTCGGACCTGCTGGACCTCGCCCGCGGCGACCGGGACCGCTGACCCGGCGGGTCCACCTGTGGCCGGGCCCGGGCCCGGCCTATCATCGACGTCCGGATCCGCGTCGTGGAGGGCTCTCCCATGAAGGTCGCCATCGTCGGTGCCACGGGCCTCATCGGCCGCCGTCTCACCGACGCCCT
>LNFL01000183.1 GCA_001464275.1 Actinobacteria bacterium Ga0077560
GCAGCACCTCGCCGCGGCCCGCCCGCAGGTCGAGCCCGTTCAGCGCGGCGGGCCCGGACCCGAGGGCGACCGACAGGCCGCGGACGTCGATCACGCTCATCGCAGCGCCCGCGCCGCGACGCCGAGGGCGGCCACGACCGCGACCGACGCGGCCACCGCCGCGGCGCCGAACGCGCCGTCGAGCACCGGGTAGGTGCGGTAGGCGGCGCCACCGGTCACCAGCAGCCAGGCGGTCACCGCGGCCACCGCCGCACCGCAGGCCCACACGATGCGTTCCGCCCGGGTCGTGGCCGGTGCGGGCAGCCGGGTGGCGGGGCCCGAGCCGTAGCCGCGTGCCGCCATGGCGGCCGCCACGTCCATGCTGCGCTCCAGGCTGGAGCCCACCAGGGGCACCATGAGGCGCGCCGCGTGGCCGGCCCGCTCGCGGCGCGATCCGGCCGACAGCGCGACCCCGCGCAGCCGTGCGATCTCGCCGATGGCGCGCCCGTCGCGCTCCAGGGCCGGCAGCAGCCGGGCGGCGAGGGCGACCACCAGCGCGGACCGCGGCGCGAGCCGGCCGGCGAGGCCGTGCAGGCGGTCGGCGTCGACGTGCGCCAGCAGGGCCGCCACCAGCAGCACCACCGCGGCCAGGCGCGCGCCGGAGGCCAGCCCGGCCACCAGCTCCTCCAGGGTGACCTCGGTGTCGAGGATCGGGATGTCCGGGCCGCGCAGGAGCACCAGGTCACCCTGGGCGGCCACCAGCGGGGTGATCACCACCAGCCCCGCGGCCGAGACGGCGGCGAGCACCAGCATCATCCGGCTCACCGCGCCCGGAGGCGCGGACAGGTAGAGCATCAGCGCGCCGGCGAGCAGCGCCGCCAGCAGCAGCGGATGGTCGACGGCGAAGGCCAGCACGGCCGCCGCGCCGGCGAGCGCGAGCATGGGCCCCGGGGCGCGGTTGCCGCTCACGGGCCCGTCCCGCCGGCCGCGCGCAGCGGTTCGCCCGCCGCGTCGAAGGCCAGGGCCAGCCGGGATCGCAGCACCTCGGGCCGCGCGGCGATGGTGGCCGCCGCCGCGGCGGCGGCGTCCGGGGACGTACCGGCGACCGCCATCACCACGCCGTCGGCCGGGGAGGCGCCGGAGGGGAAGGCCACGGCGATCGCCGCGCCGCGCGGTTCGGGCACCAGGGCCTCGCCGGCGGGGTCCAGCAGCAGGACCTCGTCCCCGCGGACGGTGGCGGTGAGCCCCGCCGCGGCGGGATCGGCGGCTGCCGCCGCCCAGGCGGGGTCCCGCCGGCGCAGATCGGCGTCGGAGCCCACGATCACGCGCCAGGCACCATCCGGGTCACCGCCGGTGGTGGCGCCGGCGTCGCGCAGCGCGCCATCCAGCGGTGCATCGGCGGCGACGGCCGGCGCGCGGGTGAACGGGAGGGGCCAGCTGCCCACGACCGCTCCGGGATCCGGGACGCCGCCCCAGTGATGGTGGTCCCACCACGCCTCCTGCTCGTCCGCCAGGCGCACCTGGTCGGCGCCCCGGTCGGCGAGGATGCCGTCCACCCAGTAGAGCCAGGCCTCGCGCGATCCCTCGTCGTTCTCGCGTTCCAGCATCTCCGCCACGAACCCGCCGCCGTAGGCGGTGCGGACCGGGGTGAGCGCGCGCAGGCCGTCGAGCACGCTGCCGCCGGGGGCGACGCGGCCGTCCAGCAGGGGCTCCGCCCCGAACCCGGCGGTCGCCACGATCCGCGCGGCGGGAGCGTCAGCGACGGGGGCGGCGGCCTCCGAGCGGCGTTCGCACCCACCCGCCACGAGGGCGAGCGTCAGCAGCATCGCGCTCAGCGCGCATGCCCAGAGTGCCCTTGCGGGGCCTGCCGGTTGCACCATCGCCTCGTCCTCGGAGGTTCGTTCGGTGCTCGGGCGGAGGCAGGTCTCCTGGCTTCCGATCGCAGCTCCGCCGCGCCTTCCCGGGCCCGTGGGCCCAGTGGCTGACCTCGAAGGTCCAGCGACGTCACTCCCGGTCACAGTGGCGGGACCGCGCCGGTGTCACACCGGCTTCCCTCGAGCGCCCGTAGGCGACCACCACCCGTAGCCGGGCGAGCCTATCGCAGGTCGCCGTCGGCCGGGATGACGACGCCGCTGAGGCCGGCGAACCCCGACGCCTCGAGTCGCGGCTCGGCCTCCAGGCGTGCGGGCCGCCAGATGCCGTCCCCCTTGCCCAGCAGGACGGGCTGCGACAGGGCGGAGGGCCACTCGTGGGCGATCCGCAGCGCCCTGCGGAGGCGGTCCCGGTGATCCGGGTGCACGCGTGAGATCCACCCGTCGCCGAGGGCCGCCGTGAGGCCGATCCCCAGGTGCTCGAGCAACCCCGCGCTGGCCGAGACCAGGGCGCCGGAGGCGTCGGTGCCCCAGTGGAGGGCGGATCTCCGGGCGCCCGGCACGTCGATCCCCAGCACCATGAACCCCAGGAAGCCCCCGGAGGGGTCGAATCGTGGCGCGCCGCTGAGGATGAACCGGCGCGCGCCCGCGTCCCCGATGCGCACTTCGTCGCGGAAGCCCCGCTGCTCCGCGCGGGCCGCCGCGACGCGGGCACCGACCGACGCCCGGTCGTCGGGGTGGATGAGCTCGAAGACCGGGTTGACGGACTCGGTGAGCCCGAACTCGCGCAGGAGGGCGATGGCGGCCGGGTTGCGGTGCTCGATGCGGCCCGCGGCGTCCAGGAGCCACATCGGCGTGGGCAGCCGTCGGCCGAACTCGACGAGCGTGGCCTCCTCGGGTGCCGGCAGGCCGCGCGGCACGGGCTGCCGGACGGAGCCCTCCGGCCAACCGATGACGTCCAGCAGCGCGACGATCTCCTCGAAGTCCGTCAGCGCGCCGTCGGCGTCCCAGTGCGTCCCGTGCACCGCGACCGCGGACGTGGTGTCGTCGATCGCCTCCGCGGCCGCGCCGAGCCCGGCCAGTGCGGCGAGGCGGATCAGATCGACCTCGGCGGGCGTCACGCGCACGCTGCGCCGCGGGTCGTCCGGCCATCCCAGGCGGGCCATGAGATCCGCGGCGGCGTGGTAGGCGACCGCGGCCTCCGAGTGGTGGTCCTCGTCGGCCACCGCGTCACCGGCCGGGTGCAGCAGGCAGGTCTCCACCAGCCGCCGCGCGTTCACCAGGTGGACGCCGTCGATGACCAGCTGGTCTTCACCACTCGGCGCGTCTGCGCAAGAATCCACGTGCTCCCCCCGCGCGACATCATCCCGAAAATTGGCAGGCCCGGCCCATATCCGGAGGCGGGCATGGTCAGATTCGTTAGTGCAGCGTCACTACGCCGCTGGATGGAATACGATCCTGGGATGACGGTCCGGCAGAAAGCATGGAATCAAGCGCCCAATGATGCGGGCGACCACCACATACGGGGAGGCCGGGGATCACTCATTTCGAGAGAGCCGCGGCGCAGGTGAACGTGCGGGAAGCCGATACTGCGCCGGAAGAGCTACTGGGTCCGGATGAAGCGCGAGCGCTCATCAAGAGCGCGTCCAACCGGGCACCCACGGGTGTCCGCAATCGGGCGCTCATCACGATGATGTACCGGGTCGGTCTCCGTCCCGGTGAGGCACTGGGACTCGAGATGACCGACCTCGACCTCGAGGCGGGGACGGTGCTGGTCCCCGCGCGCAAGGGCGGCACACGCCGCACCTCGGGGATCGACGATGGATCGATCGAGATCATCAAGCGATGGCTGCAGCGCAGGGAGCGCATGGGCATCGACCCGTCCGCACCCCTGTTCTGCACGCTCGCGGGCGAGGGGCTCAAGGCGGCGTACGTCCGCGAGCTGTTGCCCAGGCTGGCCCGGAAGGCCGGCATCGAGAAGCGCGTCCACCCTCTCGGCCTGCGCTACGCGTGCGCCGCAGAGATGAGTGCCGAGGGCTTCCCGACCGCGCTCATCGAGACCCACCTGGGGGTCGCGGTCAGCGGCAGTGCCCGGCGGTACCTCCGGCAGTACACGGAGGCGGAGGTCGTCGCCGAGGTGCGCAAGCGGGTTTGGCGCCTCTGATCAGGCCGTTTACGCGATCGTCCCGTCCCGGTGATCCGGGACGGGACCATCTGCGTAGATGATGGGTGCATGGGCACCCGCCGACAGAATGATCTGGACCGCCTCGCGGATGAGGATCTCGTCGCACGCGTCGCCGAGGGTGACGCCGGGGCGTTCGAGATCGTCTACGACCGGCACGCGAAGGTGGCCTTCTCGCTGGCGTTCCGCCTGCTGGGGGAGCGCGCCGCCGCCGAGGACCTGGTGCAGGACGCGTTCCTGTCGGTGTGGCGTGGGGCGGACCGCTTCAGCCCGGCGCTGGGCAGCGTGCGCACCTGGGTGCTGAGCATCGTCCATCACCGTGGCATCGACCGCCTGCGGTCGTCGGCCGCCTCGGCCCGGCGCGAGCTCGCGCTGCAGCAGGAGGCGCGCGTGGGGGCGCAGCAGGAGCGGCCCGAGGAACGGGCCATCGACGGGGCGCTCACCCCGTCCCTGCACCGCGGGCTCGAGGCGCTGCCGGACGACCAGGGGCGGGTGGTGCGGCTGGCCTACTTCGGCGGCTTCACGCACCATGAGATCGCCGAGATGCTGGGACTTCCGCTGGGAACGGTGAAGAGCAGACTGCGCCTCGGGCTGGATCGCCTGAGGATGAGCATGGGAGCGCGGGAGGCGCTGGGATGACCGGACACGACGACATCCGCGAACTGCTGGCCTCGGTCGCCCTGGGCGCCGCGAGTCCGGATGAGGATTCCCTGGTGACCGCGCATCTGGCGGGGTGCGCCGAGTGCCGGGCCGAGCTCGACGGCCTTCGCGGCGCCGTCGCGGGCCTGGCGGTGGGCGTCCCCCAGCTCGACCCGCCCCCGGCGATGAAGACCTCGATCATGGACATCGTGGAGCGCGAGGCCCGCATCCCGGCGTCCGCACCGCCGCGTCCCGGCCTGCGCGCGCGCCTCGTGGCGCTGCTGCCGGCCCGGGCCGGCATGTGGCCGGCGCTGGCGGCGGGCTTCGCGGCGGTCGCCGTGGGCCTCGCGATCTGGGGCGGGGCGTTCGGCGGGGACGGTCAGGCCGTCCGCACCATCCCGGCCATCCCCACCACCGCGCAGGTCTCGGGGGGCGCGGAGATCCGGGACACGCAGGCGATCCTGCGCCTCTCCGGACTGCCGGACGTGCCGCCGGGGAAGGCCTACGAGGTGTGGATCATCCGTGACGGCCGGGATCCGGTGTCCGCCGGGTTCATGGCGCCGGCGGCGGGCGGCGGCCTGGTGGGCGTGATCGATGACGTCGCGGGCGCCCAGGCGCTCGCGGTGACGCCCGAATCCCTCAGCAACACCGCGGCCCCCACCAGCAACCCCATCGTCACCGTTCCGCTCGGCGGGGCCTGAGGCCCCGCGCCGTCAGGGCAGCGGCACCGGCGCGTACCCGGGGGTGGGCGTGGGTGAGGCGGGGGGAAGCGCGGGCGTGGCCGGGATCGCCGGGGCACCCGGCGTGGCCGGCTTCGCGGGCGTGACGGGGGTGGCCGGCGCGTTGGCCTGCGGCGGCGGCGCGCCCATCGAGGCCGGGCGGCGGCCCCAGGCCTGTCCCGAGGTCCAGTACTGGTCCAGGCGGGACAACGAGGTTCCGGCGCGGGAGCCGGAGGAGTGGATCATCCAGGCCCCGCCGAGGGCGATCCCCACGTGCCCGATGCCGCCGCGGCGCGTCCGGGGCCCCTTCTCACCGAAGAACACCAGGTCCCCCGCCGCCAGGTTCGCGAGGCGGACCTTCTGGCGCGGCGCCTCCCAGGCCATGTCGTCGGCGGTGCGGCCCAGCAGATCGGTGCCCAGGCGCATCGAGGCGGGTTTGGCGGCGCCCTTGAACGACATCCACACCAGGCCCGAGCAGTCGTAGCCGCCCTTGGCCTGGCCACCCCACGGCGACTGCGGCGTGGGCCAGTCACCGCCCCAGATGTAGGGCATGCCGACCTGGGCGAGAGCCGCCTCCACAACCGTGCGCTGGGTGTCGCCCATGTCCGGCAGCGTCACGTCGCGGTACACCGCGGCGGCGCTCAGGCGCCATGCGGAGAGCCCACGGGCGGCGCCGACCATGCCCACCAGGTCGGCGACGGTCGTCGGCTCGGCGTCGTGGCGCTCCAGTGACTCGTTCTGGAAGGGGTAGTTCACGCGCAGGCCCAGCTCGCGGGTGAGAACGGCGGGGGCGAAGCCGGCCGGGATGCGCAGGCGGCGGCCGTCGGCGGTGTGGATGCGGCTCAGGCCGCGCAGCTCCGCCGTGAGGCCCAGCGCGCGGATGACGGCCAGGCCGGCAACCCGTCCCGTGGCGGGCTCGTCGGGGCGGAACGGCGTCCCGCGCCTGCCGGTGAGGCCCGCCGAGGCCACCCACGCGATGGCGGCCGCGTCGGGGTCGGCCGCCGCCACGTCCGGCGGCAGGGCGGCGTTGGCCGGGGCCACCGCCCCGCGGGCGCGGAGGATCGCGACGAGCCCGCGGGCGAGCTGGCGCCGGGTGGCGTCCCGGTCGAGGCCCGTGGCGTCCGCGGCCGGCCAGACGCCGTCCGCGACCAGACGCCGCATGACCGGCGCGGCCCACGCGTACCCCCGCTCCTGCGGGGAGAGCTTCGGGGCGCCGGCGTTCGGCGCCGGCGTCGTCGTGGTCTGGGCGCCCGCGGCCGTGGTGGCCACCAGCGCGGCGGCGGCGGCGATCAGGAATGGGCGCAGGCGGGTCACCATTCCAACATCGGCCCGGGCCCCCCGGCCCTTGATCCGGCCCGGGTCCGGCGGAACATCGCCTTCATGCGGTTCTCACGGACACCGAACGGTGGGATCATCCCCGCATGGCCGAGAAGGTGCGCATCGACAAGTGGCTGTGGGCGGCGCGCTTCGTGAAGACGCGGTCACTCGCGGCGGAGGCCATCTCCGGCGGCCGCGTGCACCTCAACGGCGTGCGGGCCAAACCCTCCAAGGAGGTCGCGGCCGGCGACATCGTGGAGATCACACTCGGTCAGACCCAGTGGACCGTCACGGTGCTGAAGGTGAGCGACCGCCGCGGCCCCGCCACCGAGGCGCAGCTGCTCTACGAGGAGTCCGACGAGAGCCGCGAGCGCAGGATGCGCGAGGCGGCCCAGCGCCGGATGGCGGCGCCGCTGGGGGCCGAGCTCGGTGCCCGGCCCACCAAGCGGGACCGCCGCCGCATCGAGGCGTTCCGCGAACGCACCCGCGGCGAGGACGACTAGGCGCGGACGGCGCCCCACCGGTCGTCGTGCACCAGCGCGCGCCACGTCCGCCGGTTCTTCTTGATGGCGGGAGGGAGGCCCTCGGGGAACGCCTCGGGGTACCCCAGCGGGGTGACGATCGCCGGATCCACGTCGGCGGGCAGTCCCAGGATCTCGCGCAGGCGGTCCTTCTCGAACCGCTGGAACGCCGTGGTGGGCACCGTGCCCAGCCCCTCGGCGCGGGCGGCGACGAAGAGGTTCTCCATCGCGAACGCCAGCGAGAACAGGTCGTCGAGGTGGCCGCCCTCGGCCATCTGCGCCGGGTAGTTGCCGCGCGGCACCAGCGCCGCGACGATCCAGACGGGCGCGATGCGGTACGTGGCGAGGATCTGCTCGGCGTAGCCGCGAGCCCACTCGGCGTGCTGCTCGGCGGTGTGGCCGTCCGCGGGCGGCCGCATGATCGCGAAGTACCGTCCGGCCCCGTCGATGACCAGGTCGGCCACCTGCCTGCGCACCGCCTCGTCACGCACCACCACGAGGCTCCACGCCTGCGCGCCGCTTCCGGTGGGCGCGACCAGCGCGAGCCGCAGCAGGCGGTCCAGGGTCTCGTCGTCGACGGGCCGGTCGGTGTAGGTGCGGACGGCGCGCCGCCGCCGGATGGCCTCGAGTGCCTCCACTGTGGTCCCCCTGGGTCGGGTCGCGGGGCACGGGAGGGCCCCGCCGCTGCGCGCCACGCTATCGGCGCGCACCGGCGGGGGACAACGGCCGCGCCGCTATCCGGTGACCGGGGGGACCCGCTTGCGCGGCTTCGTGTTCTTCACGGTGGTCACCGTGACCGCGGTGCGGGTGGCCGTGCAGCGCTCGCGCGCCTGGGCCCGGTGCCCGCGCCGGTGGACGGGGCGGGCCGTCGGCCGCAGCAGCAGGCGCATGGTGCGGGAGGCGCCGGGGGCCAGTGACGGAAGCCGCAGCACCACCGAGCGCCCGCGGACCAGCGTGGCGCCGCGGGGCAGCCGGGCCAGGGCGGTGCCCCGGGGCAGCGAGTACCGCGCGACCACGTCGCTCGCGGCGACCGCGGGGGACGCGTTGTGGACCGTGACCGCCAACTGGATGGTGCGGCCCGCCCGGACCCGTCGCGGGGCGACGATGCCGATGCGCAGGGCGGGCACCGGGCAGGCCACCGGCGTCACCGGCGGCGTCACCGGCACCACCGGCTCGGTGGGCGGGGGTGGCGGCGGGGGCGGGGGCGGCGGGCAGGTGACCGCAACCGTGGCCGTGGAGCTGTCGTTCTGCGGGTTCACGTCGGCAGGGGGCGCCGGCGGCGGCACCGGCGGCTTCTCCGGCTTGGGCGTCGCGGGCTTGCCCTTGGTGCCCTTCTTCGGCCGCTTCTGCGGCTTGGCCGGCTTCTTCACCGGCCGGTGCAGCCCGCCGAGCGCCGACGCGCCGTCGGCGACCAGGCGCACCGTGGCCGTGTTCGAGAGCGTGGGGCAGCGGTCCGCGGTGGCGGCGGTCTGACCGGTGAAGGTGAGACGCTCGCCGGGACGCAGGACGTCGCCCGACGACGGCTCGCCGGCCCGCACCAGCGTGACCCCGGGATCCTCCACCGAGATCATCTCCAGCGGGACGTCGGCCGTCCCGAGGTTGTGGACGGTGACGGTCCAGGTGATCAGGTCACCGGGGGCGGCCTCGGCGCGGTCGGCGGACTTGGCGATGCCGAGGTCCACGACCTTCGGCGCGTCGCCGTTCGCGGACGCGGAGGTGACCGAGAACATCAGAAAACCAACGATCACCATGGCCACCGCGGACGCGCGTGCGAGCCACGTCAACCTGCCGTGAAATGTGAGAAGAGCCGGGAACGGCATCACTCGTATCCCCCTTTTGAGTGATAAACGCCGGGGGAGGATCATTCCTGACGCGGGTACAGGGTGACCATCCCCCAAAAGGGGGATAACACGACCGGCGGAAAGATCGGGGAAGGTCCGAAACACGGCGCCCGGACGGCCTGATCGCGGGTCCTAGTACCCAAGTTCAATTGCGGCTCCGACCCGTCGCTCTCCAGCATCCGTTCCGCTGGGTTCCCCGACCCCCAGCCGATCAGGAGACGACGAGATGGACGTGCTGGTCACCGGATGCGCGGGCTTCATCGGCTCGCACCTCAGCGAGCGCCTCATCGCCGACGGCTGGCACGTCCGCGGGGTGGATGCCTTCACCGACTACTACCCCGAGGCCGACAAGCGGGAGAACCTGCGCGCCCTCGAGGGCGAGGCCCGGTTCTCGCTGACGGTCGCCGACCTCGCCGAGGCCCGCCTGGACGACCTGCTGGCGGACCGCCCCCTGATCATCCACCTGGCCGCCCAGCCGGGTGTGCGCGGCAGCTTCGGCGACGGCTTCGGCCGCTACCTGCACGACAACGTCCGGGCGACCCAGCGTCTGCTGGAGGCGGCCCGCGACGCCGGCTGCCGCCGCGTGGTCTACGCATCCTCGTCGTCGGTGTACGGCGACGCCGAGACCTACCCCACGCTCGAGGGCGTCACGCCGCGCAGCCCCCGTTCCCCCTACGGGGTCACCAAGGCGACGTGCGAGGACCTCGCGGCGATCTACGCCGGGATGGGCGTGGAGACGACCGGGCTGCGCTACTTCACGGTCTACGGGCCCCGCCAGCGCCCCGACATGGCGATGCGCCGCCTCTGCGAGGCCGCGACCGGCGGCCCGGCGTTCCGGCTGCTCGGCGACGGCCTGCAGTCCCGGGACTTCACCCACGTGTCGGACGTCGTGGAGGCCACGATCCTCGCCGCCACCGCGCCCGCCGTGCCGCCGGTGCTGAACATCGGCGGCGGCGAGGAGGCGACCATGCTCGAGGTCATCTCCACGCTGGACGAGCTCAACGGTGCGCCGATCCCGGTGCTGCGCGGCGATGTCCAGCCCGGCGACGTGCGGCGCACCGGGGCGGACACCACGCTCATGCGGGGACTGGGGTGGGCGCCGCGGACCTCGCTCCGGGCGGGCCTGGCATCCGAGCTCGCGTGGGTGGCCCGGCGCAACGCGAACCGCGGCCTCGCCCTCGCGGCCTCCCGGTGAGCCGGTCAGGCGATCAGCAGGCGCTCCGCGGCGGCGAGCGCGCGGAGCGTGCGCTCCGGCCAGCGGCGCTTGAGGCGCCGCAGGGGCCGGTCGGCGCGGCGCATCACGGCCGCGCCCAGATACCAGTCCAGACCCGGGGGCCGGCCGCCGTGCCCGGCGACCAGCTCCTCGAGCGCGGCGAGTGCGTCGTCCATGTCGCCGTCGCGGCCGCTCACCAAGTTCGCGGCGAACGCGGCCAGGTCGTGCGCGGGCGGCGCCACGCACAGCGTGTCGGTGTCGACCACGCGCAGGCGTCCTCCGTCGTCGAGCATCTGGCCGATCGTGAAATCGCCGTGCGAGGGCCCGGCCGCCAGACGGTCGGGCATGGTGCGCGCCAGCGCGCCGAGGACGGCGTCGACCGTCTCGCGGGTCTCCGGCAGCGCCACGGCCACGCGCTCACCGGCGGCCCGGCACAGGGCCAGCAGCTCCGGCGGGCCGCTCACGGGCACGCCGGGGACGGGCGCGTCGAGGAAGCGGCGGGTCATCCGGCCGGCGTCACGGGCGATCGCAAGGGCGTCCGCGCGGTCCAGGGGCCGGCCGGGCAGGGCGGTCTGCAGCGTGAGGCCGGCGGCCGCGTCGAGGGCGAGGGGCGTCGGCGAGTCGAGCCATGGTTCCGCCAGGCGCATGGCGTGGTCGGCCGCGACCGCATCCGCCGGATCGCCGAACAGCTTGATCACGACCTCGCCGGCGCGCAGCGTCGCGCGCTGCCGGGGGACCCAGGCCAGCAGCTCGGGCTCCCCGTCGCCGGCCGCGCCCAGGCGGGCGGCGACCTCGCGCAGGCCGCCGGCCAGCAGCGGCAGGCCCGGATCATCGGGGAACCACGCCACCTCGGGGCCCGGCAGGCCCGCGGTGAGGACCACATGGGCGTGGGCGCCATCACGCCGCACACGCCATTGCGCCATGAGCCACGCGCCGGGCGCGAACTCCAGATACCGCACCTCCGCCTCGTCGAGCGTCGCGGGGCCGGTGGCGCGCAGGCGCTCCAGCACCGTGTGCGGATCGAGCAGCGCGTCGGCACCGGGCACGCCGGTGCCGGGGATGGGAGGCGGCGATGACATCCGCGCGAACCTACCGGTCGCCGGTCCGGATCGCGGTCGTGGTGTCCGGCTGGCCGCGGGTCTCGGAGACCTTCGCGTTGAACGAGCTCCGCGCCCTGCAGCGCGCCGGGATGCTCGCGGGCGTGTTCGCGACCAAGCCCGGCGATCTGGCCCTGGTGCAACCCGGGGTGGAGGAGCTCGACCCGCCGGCCGTCGTCCTGTCCGACGGTGACGCGGCGGCCCAGGGCGCGGAGCTGGCGGGGATGCTGCGTGGCACCGGCGTGACCGCCGTGCACGGGTACTTCGCGCACCGTCCCGCGGAGGTGGCCGAGGCCGCCGCGCACCTGCTGGGCGTGCCGTTCGGCTTCAGCGCGCACGCGCTGGACGTGCGCAAGGTCCCCGGGCCCGAGCTGGCCGCGCGCGTGGCGGGAGCCGCCGTGGTGGTGGCCTGCAACCACGACGTCGCGCAGAGCCTGGAGGACGCGGGGTCCGCGCCCCGGCTGCTGCCGCACGGCGTCGACCTGGACCGGTTCCACCCGGCCGAGCCGCCCGCCGGCGACGAGCTGTCGGTGCTGGCCGTGGGCCGGTTCGTCGAGAAGAAGGGCTTCGTGGACCTCATCCGCGCGATGTCCCTGGCCGAGCGGCCGATGCGGCTTCGGCTGGTGGGCGACGGGCCCCTGCGCGCCGAGCTGGAGGATGCCGCCGCCGCGTGGGGCGTCTCGGGCCGCGTGGAGTTCGCCGGTCGCTGCACCCACGACTCGCTCGCCGCCCACTACGCGGATGCGGACGTGGTGGCGGTGCCGAGCGTGGTGGACCGGGCGGGTGACCGCGACGGCCTCCCCAACGTGGTCCTGGAGGCCATGGCCGACGTGGCGGCCATCGCCAGCGCCGTGACCGACCGCGTGACCGGGGTGCTGGTCCCGCCGGCAGACCCCGTCGCGCTGGCCTGGGCGCTGGACGAGCTGCACGACGACCCGGCCGCCCGCCGCCGGATGGGCGACGCCGCCCGCCGCGAGGCCGTGGAGCGATTCGACCTGGGGCGCTGCGCGGACGCGCTGTGCCGGACCCTGGAGCGCACCTATGCCTGACGGCGCCGTGGCGTACGTCCTGAAGGGCTACCCCCGCATCTCGGAACTCTTCATCGCCAGCGAGATCTGGCGACTCGAAACGCTCGGCGTCCCGCTTCGGCTGTACGTGCTGAAGCCCGCCGACGAGGCGGTCCGCCACCCGGTGGTGGACCGGATTGCGGCGCGGCCGGAGTACCTGCCGGCGACGACCTCCCTCTCCAGGTCGCGTCTGCTGCCCTGGCTGCGCCGCAATCTGCCCCCCTTCCTCCCGTCCGTCGGCCGGGTGGCCCGGCGCCATCCCGTGGGACTCGCCCGCGCCTGCGGGCGGGCGCTCGCCCAGTCGGTGCGGGCGCGGACCGGGTGGCGGCCCAAGCGCATCTACGTGAAGGAGCTGCTGCAGGCCGTGGCGCTCGCGGACCGGATCGGCGCGCAGGGGGACGTGCGGCACCTGCACGCGCACTTCGCCCACGGCACGACCACGGTCACCTGGTTCGCCGCGGCGATCCTGGACCTGCCGTACTCGTTCACCGGCCACGCCAAGGACATCTACCGCGGATCGCTGAACCCCGCCGGCCTGCTGGAGCGCAAGATGCGGGGCGCGGAGTTCGTGGTGACCTGCACCGGCGCCAACGCCGACCACCTGCGGGCGCTCGGCACCGGCGTGCCGGTGCACCTGGTGTACCACGGCCTGAACGCCGACTTCACGAGCCTGCTGCACGAGGGATGCGAGGCCTGCGCGCCCGATCGCCTGCGCATCGTGAGCGTGGGGCGCCGGGTGCCCAAGAAGGGCTTCGACGTGCTCGTGGACGCCCTCGCGCTGCTGCGCGACCGGGGCGTGGACGCGGAGCTGGTGATCGCCGGGGAGTCGGGCGACCAGGACGCCGCGCTGGCCGCCCAGGTGGAGCGCCTGGGGCTGTCGGACCGCGTCGAGTTGCGCGGCACCGTCACACAGCGGGAGCTGCTGGAGCTGTACCGGTCCTCCAGCGTCTTCGCGCTGGCGTGCCGGGTGGTGGGCGACGGGGATCGCGACGGCATCCCGAACGTGCTGGTGGAGGCCATGGCGGCGGGCCTGCCGGTGGTGTCCACCTCCATCTCCGGCATTCCGGAGCTGGTGCGCGACGGCGAGAACGGCGTGCTCGTGGAGCAGGAGGACCCCGTGGCGCTGGCCGACGGCCTCGCCCGGATCGCGCACGACCCGGCGTTCGCGCAGCGCATCGCGGAGGCCGGCCGGGGCACGGTCATGGACCGGTTCGACGGGGACACCCTGGCGGCCCGCATGGCGGGACTGTTCGCGGGAGCGCCCGCGTGACGCCTCCGGCCGCCACGGCCGGGGAGGTCACGCCGCGCCCAGTGCCGTGCGTGATCGACCACCTGCACCGCGACCTCGCCGTGGCGGAGGACGCGCGCCGCGGGGTCTTCACCCACGCGGGCGTGACCCTGGAGCTGGGGCGACGCCCGGACTGGATCGGCGGCGGCCTGGCCGGCGACGAGGAATGGCGCATCGAGTGGGTCAAGCTCTACGAGGGGCTCAGCATCGCCCACGCGTATGCGGTGACCGGGGAGGGCGACCACCTGGAGTGCTGGCAGGACCTGGTGTCCGCCTTCTGCGAGCAGGTGCCGGTGGGCTTCGACACCTCCGACGTGAGCGCCCGCCGGGTCCAGAACTGGCTGTACGCGTGGCAGCGCTTCCGCGAGGCGCCGGGGTTCCCGGGCCTGCGGCCCGGCCTGGCGGCCACCCTCGCCGCGCGCATCGCCGCCGATGCCGACCACCTCGAGGATCACCTCACCCCCGAGCGGAACCACCGCACGCTGGAGCTCTACACGCTGCTGCTCGCCGGCATGGCGCTGGCCGACCCGGACCGCGCCCGCCGGGCGCTGAACGGCCTGGCCGACAACGCCCGCACGGACATCTGGGACGACGGCGTGCAGCGGGAGTGCTCCACCGACTACCACTGCATCGTGCTGCGGTCGCTCCTGGGGGCGATCGACTGCGCGCGCCGCGAGGGGCTCCACGTGCCGCCGGACCTGCTGGACCGGGCCGGGCGGGCGTGCGGGTTCGCCATGCACGTCCAGCTGCCCGACGGCACCACCCCTGCCCTCTCGGACGGCGACATGGCGGACTTCCGCGAGCTGCTCGCCCTCGGCGCGCGCCTGCTGGACCGGCCCGAGCTGGACTGGGTGGCCACCGGCGGCCGCGCGGGACGCCCCCCGGAGCGCACCGCGGTGACGTTCCCGGTCTCGGGGTACGCCGTGCAGCGCAGCGGCTGGGGCGATGCCGGCGAGGCCTATGCGCTCGAGCGCGTCGCCATCCTCGACGCCGGCCCGCTGGGCGACGGCGGCCACGGGCACTACGACCAGCTGTCGGTGGAGATCGCCGGCGGCGGGCACCGGCTGGTGGTGGACCCCGGCCGCTACACGTACGCCGAGGACGAGGCGGGGTGGCGTCACCGGTTCAAGGGCACCGCGGCGCACAACACCGTGTGCGTGGACGGCCTGGATCAGGTGCCCTACCGGCGCGGCAAGCCCAAGGGGCCGCGTCCGGAGGCCGCGATCCTGGGCCGCGGCGTGGATCCCGGCCTCGACCTCATCACCGCCCGCGCGCAGAGCCCGTGCCACGACGCGGTGCACACGCGCACCCTGGCGTTCGTGGGGCGCGCGTTCTGGGTGGTGCACGACCGCCTGCGCGCGCCCACCCCCCACGACTACCGGGCGCGCTGGCACCTGGCCCCCCAGGCGTGGGGTGCCACCGAGCAGCGCGGTGGCGGGGCGTGGTGCGTGGTGCGCGCGCCCGGTCTGCGGCTGGCCGTGCCCGAGGGGTTCGGCACCGTGTGGCTGGAGGACGGCTGGGTCTCCCCCGAGTACGGCGTGAAGCATCGCGCCCCGGTCGCCGTGGTGGGCGGCGACGGCGTCCCGGACGTGGACCTGATCACCCTGATCGTGCCGGGCGACCTCCCGGTGCGCGCGACCGCGCGGATGGACGAGGACCGGATGCACGTGACCGCGGGCATCGGCCCGGCGCGGTGGGAGCTGCGCTGGGACGTGTCGAGGCCCGGCTGGGGCGAGCTGGAGATGGGAACGTGGTGACGGCCCCTCCCGCCCCCACGCCGCTGGCCCCCGACGCCGCCATCCCCGCTCGCGACGCCATGCTCGACCCGGCGGCGATGGCCGCCCACCTGCCGGGCATCCTCGGCTTGGACGGCCCGCTGGCGATCCGCGACGTCCGCCTGGTGCGCGCCAAGTACCGCATCGGCGAGAGCCTGCGGGTGGTGCTGCGCCTCACGCTCGACGACGGCGAGCACCTGGTGTCCGCGCGGACCTTTCCGGACGGCGGCGCCCGCGCGGCCACCGCCGCCGCGCCGCTTGCCGTGCCCGCCGGTCCCCTGCGGCCGGTGACCCACGATCCCGCGCTGGGCGCGGTGTGGTGGGCGGTCCCGAACGACCGCCGCCTGCGGAGCCTGCCCCTGCTGCTCGCGCCGCCGCCGGGCCTGGCCGTCCTGCATCCGGAACCCGGCGCATGGCGTCGCAGCCGGCTCGCCGAGCTGGCGCCGGAGCGATCGGCGACGGCCGCGGCCCTGGACGGCGACGGCCGGGTGATCGCCTACGCCAAGGCGTACGCGCCCGGCACGGTGGACGTGCGCGCGTTCGCGCACCGGTACGGCGTCGCCGCCGCGGCCCTGGACGGCGTCCCGGGGGTGCGCGCCCCGCGGGCCCTGGCGTGGTCGGCCGAGCACGAGGTGCTGCTGCTGGAATGCATGCCCGGACTGCGCTGGGACCACCTGGGTGACGACGACCAGCGGATCGCCCTGGGCCGGCTGGGCACGGCGATCGCGACGCTGCATGGTGTGGACCCCTCCGGGTGCGGGGCGGGCCCGTTCGGGCGCCTGCGAGCGGATCGTGTCGCCCGCTCCTGCGCCCTGGTGGCGGAGGCCCTGCCGGAGTTCGCCGGGCGCATCGCGGGGATCGCCGACGCCCTCGCCGCCCGTCCGCCCGACCGGGACCGCCCGGTGCTGCTCCACGGCGACTGCCACCCCAAGAACGCGCTGGCCGAGCCGGACGGCCTGGCACTGATCGACCTGGACCAGGCGGGGCTGGGGCAACCGGCCGCCGACGTGGGCAGCCTGCTGGCGCGGCTGCGCCACGGGGTGGTGCTCGGCGAGACCGATGCCGCGCGCGCGGACGTGCTCGCCGGCGCGTTCCTGGACGGCTACGCCGCGGTGCGTCCCCTGCCGGACGCCGCCGAGCTCGCCTGGTCCACCGCGGCCGCCCTGATGGCCGAGCGCGCGGTGCGCGCGGTGAACCGCCTGCACGTCAACGCCCTGGCGACCATGGAGGAGCTGGTGACCCTCACCGAGGACCTGCTGCCCGGCGGGGGGTGGCGTTGAACCGCCCCGGACTGCTGTTCCACTGCCAGCACTCGGTGGGGCTGGGGCACCTGGCGCGGTCGCTGGCCGTCGCCGGCGCGCTGGCGCGCGCGTTCCGGGTGGTGCTCCTCAACGGCGGCCGCATGCCGGAGGGCATCCGGATCCCCGACGGCGTCGAGGTCGTGAACCTGCCGGCGCTGGGGCACGACGACACCTACGCCCTGGTGAGCCACATGGCGGGGATGGACGTGGATGAGGCGCTGCGCCGCCGCGGCGAGATGATCGCCCAGGCCATGGCCGAGGTGGACCCCAGGGTCGTGCTGGTCGAGCTGTGGCCCTTCGGGCGCAAGCGGTTCGGTCCCGAGCTGGAGGCCCTGGCGGAGGCCGCGGCGGCCCAGCCCGTGCCGCCCCTGGTGCTGTGCAGCCTGCGGGACATCCTGGTGAACCAGCGGCGCGACCAGGCGCGGCACGACGAGCGCGCCGCCACCGCGGTGAACCGCTGGTTCGACGGGGTGCTGGTGCACTCCGACCCGGCGTTCGCGACGCTGGAGGAGTCGTTCCGGCCCGAGACGCCCCTGGCGGTGCCGGTGCACCACACCGGCTTCGTGGCGCCGCCCGCGCCCGAGCCCCGGCGCCGCGAGGCGCGGGTGCTGGTGTCGGCGGGCGGCGGGATGGTGGGCGCGCCGCTGGCGCTGGCGGCGGCCCGGGCGGCGGGCCTGGTGGCGCTCCGGACGGGCCTGCGGACCACGGTGATCGCCGGGCCGTTCCTGCCCGAGGCCGATCTGGAGGAGCTGCGGCGCCTCGAGGCGGGCTCGCCGCACCTGGAGGTCGTGCGCCGGGTGGACGACCTGTGCGGCCACATCGCGCGCTCGGCGGTGTCGGTGAGCCAGTGCGGCTACAACACGGCGATGGACATCCTGCGCGCCGGCCGGCCGGCGGTGGTGGTGCCCTACAGCGAGGGCCGCGAGGACGAGCAGCTCCGCCGGGCCGAGCGCCTGGAGGCCATGGGCGTCGTGCGGGTGCTCGACCCCTCGGCGCTGGCCCCCGAGACGTTCGCGGACGCGGTGGCCCGGGCGGCTCAGCACCAGCCGCGGCCCCATGGCCTGGACCTGGAGGGCGCGGAACGCACCGCGCGGATCGTGGAGGAGCTGGTGGCGGCGGTGCCGGCGTGAGCGGCCGGTGGCTGGGGCCGCTCCGGGAGGCGCTGGACGCCGCTCCGGGCCGCGTCACCTGGTTCGTGCGGGACGACGACGGCGGCTGGGACGACGCCCGCCTGGCGGCGCTCCTGGACGTGGCCGACCGGCACGGCATGCCGGTTGACGTCGCGATGATCCCCACCGAGACCGGCCCCGGCCTGGCGCGCGAGCTCATCGCGCGCATGGACGGCTCCCGCCTGCGGGTGCATCAGCACGGCTACTCGCACACCAACCACGAGACCGAGGGCCGCAAGTGCGAGTTCGGTCCCGCGCGGCCGGCCGGCGCGATCGCGTCCGATGTGCGGGACGGGCGCCGCATGCTGCTGGAGCGCTTCGGGGACCGCCTGGACCCCGTGTTCACCCCGCCCTGGAACCGGTCGGTGCCGGAGCTGGCGCCCGCCCTGGTGAGCTGCGGCATCACCGTGCTCTCGCGGGATGTCACCGCCGGGCGGCTCGGGCATCCCGGGCTGCGCGAGGTGCCGGTGGACGTCGACTGGTTCGGTGGCCGGCGCGGGGTGCGGTGGACCCGTGAGGAGCTGGGCCGGCGGATGGCGACCGCCGTGGCGGCGGGCGGGCCGGTGGGGCTCATGCTCCACCACGCGGTGACGCCGCCCGAGGAGCTGGACGAGCTGGATGGGCTGTTCGCGCTGCTGGCCGCGCACCCGGCGGTGCGGACCCGTGCGATCCAGGAGGTCGCGCTGGCGGCGTAGCCGCCTTACGCGGCCGCGCGGTTCAGCAGGGTGCCCCGCAGGTCCGCGAGCGGCATGGGGCGTCCCAGGTGGAAGCCCTGGGCGATCGGACAGCCCGCGTCGGTGAGCAGGCGCAGGACCGCCTCGTCCTCCACCCCCTCCGCCACGGCCTGCAGGCCCAGCGAGCCGATGAGCGCGACGAGGCTCTCCAGCAGCGTCCGGTCACCCGGGGAGGTCGCCGCGTCGCGCACGAACGACCGGTCGATCTTCACGCCGTCCACCGGCAGGTCGCGAAGCCGTGCGAGGGATGAGTGCCCCGTGCCGAAGTCGTCGATCCAGACGCGGATGCCGTGCTCCCGGAAGGCCCGGATGGCCTCGACCGCGGCGGCCTCGTTGTCCATCACCACGCTCTCGGTGATCTCCAGCACGAGGCGTCCGGGGGCGATCCCGCGGGTCGCCAGCGCGGACAGGATCCAGGGCAGCAGATCCGCCTCGTAGAGGTTGCGGACCGACAGGTTGATCGACAGCTCCAGGCGAGCGCCCTCGTCGCCGAGGGAGCGCAGGTCGTCCAGCCCCCTGGCGATGACCCATCGGGTGAGCTCGCGGATGTGCCCGGAGGCCTCCGCCAGCGGAATGAACTCGTCCGGTGGCACCATGCCCAGGTCCGGGTGGATCCATCGCACCAGCGCCTCGGTGCCGATGATCTCGCCCCCGGCGGTGTCGATGAGCGGCTGATGGCGGAGGGTGAGCTGCCCGTCCGCGATCGCACGCTCCAGCTCAGAGCTGCGGGCAAGGCGTTCGAGCGCCGTCCGCTCCGCGCCCGGCCGGTGCCGTTCCACCTCCGACCCGCGTTCCTTGGCGACATGCATCGCGGCGTCCGCGCGCCGCATGAGCGCCGTGACGTCCGTCGCGTCGTCGGGATAGGCGGCCACGCCCGCGGTGGCGCGCACCCGCAGGCGCAGCTGGCCGACCTCCACCGGCGTGTTGACCGTTCTCACCAGATCATCGGCGCGAAGGCGCGCGGCGTCGGGGCCGGCGTCGGTGAGCAGCACGGCGAACTCGTCCCCGCCCAGGCGGGCCAGCAGGTCGCCGTCGCGCACGCGTTCGGCGAGGCGCGCGCCGATGCGCTCCAGCAGGCGGTCCCCGGTCTCGTGTCCCAGCGAGTCGTTGATGTTCCGGAAGTCGTCGAGGTCCATCACCACCACGGCCGCGCCCCGGCCGGGCTGGGCCCGCAGGCGCTCATCGACCGCCTCCAGGAATGCGCGGCGGTTCGCGAGACCCGTGAGGTCGTCCTGGCGGGCCTGGGCGTGCAACAGGCGTCCGGCGGCCACGCGTTCGGTCACGTCCAGGAAGTCGATGCTGCACGTGTCCGCGTCCATGTGACGCACGGTGGCCTGGTAGATGAGCCCGTCGGCGCCGTGGAACTCGCCCGCCGTGGCCGCGGCGTCCGGGCGCAGGAGGGCTTGCAGCTGCTCCACGCGCTCGGCGTCCGCCCCGCACGCCCCGAGCGGGCGCCCGGCGACATCGGCGCCCACGCCCAGGATGCGGTGGGAGGCGGCGTTGGCGGCCTCCACCAGCGGGCCGTCGTCACCACACACGAGCAGGATCTGGCCGATGGGGGACGTGGCCACCAGCTGCCCGAAGACCAGCGCCTCCCGTTCGGCCTCGGCGATGTCGGTGCGGTCGATGAGCACGCCGGCCAGGAACGCGCCGCGGCCCGCGCGGTCGGCCACCCGGGAGACCCGGCTCTCGAACCACCGGATCTCGCCGCCGGCCGCGCGGCACCGGAAGGTCGCCGATCCGTCCTCCCGGCGGGCCATCAGCTGCTCCAACCCCGCGCGGTCCTGCGGGTGGACGATGGTGCGCCAGAACCCCGGCACGGCCCATGCCTGAGCGGGGTGGCCCAGCACGCGCTCGGCCGCCGCCGACACCTTGAACGCGTCCGGGACGCCGGGGATCTCCTCCCAGACCACGGCGTCGATGCGCTGCTCGACGAGCCGCTCGCGGTCGGCCGCGCGCCGGCCCTCCATGTTCAGGCGCACCATCCGGATGCTGAAGACCCCGGCGAGCATGCAGAAGCCGAGCAGGGCGGCCCGCCCGGGGACGACCTCCTGGACCATCGACGTGGCGATGCATGCCGACAGGACTCCGGCGTACGCGCCCAGCGTGGCGAGCGGGCGGAAGGTCGCCGCCCAGCCGAGGATGGCGACCGAGGTGAGCAGCACCGCCGCGGGCGGAAGCCCGAGCGCCGCCAGGAACACCAGGAGGGTGAGATCGGCGATCGTGACCCGCCGGCCGAGCCCGGGGCGGCGCACCACCACCGCGTGGCCGGCCAGGCCCAGCAGGAGGGCGGCGACGGTGAGGCGCCCCCCGGTTCCCGCGGTGCCGTCGCGGATCTCGACCCACAGCACGCTCGCCAGCGCGAGGTGCCGCATCCACCACATGTACCGGCACAGCTCGAGCTGGCGGCGCTCGTCACCCGCCTCCTCGCGCGCGTTGTCGCGCACCAGCAGGCGCCACACCTCGCCAAGGTCTGCCCACATTGCGGCCGGTCGCATACCCGTGCATCGGCATTGCGCCGCGATCCCGACACCGGCACATGCGGCCGGATCGCTACCCCCCGGTGACCAGTGCGCCCAGCGCCCAGCCCAGGGCCACGGCGGCCAGCCCGGCGCCGACGCCGATCGCCACGTTGGCCGCGCCGAGACGTCGGCCGTGGTGGGCGGTCACGCGGTGCGTCTCAAGCATCCACGTGGAGAACGTGGTGAACGAGCCCAGGAAGGCGCCGCCCAGCACCAGCGTGGTGTCCCCGCCCGCCCCGGCCCCGGTGAGGACGCCCAGCAACAGGGATCCGACCGTGTTCACGGTGAGCGTGCCCAGGGGCAGCGCCCGCGCGGAGCGCACCGTCATCGCCCGGTCCACCCCGAACCGGGCCATCGCCCCCAGCGCGGCGAGCGGGGCGGCCGCGATCCAGGCGATCGTGCCGCTCACGCCGACCGCTCCGGCGGGGCCATGCCGCGGGCGGCCGCGGTGACCGTCCACATGACGACGAGCCCCAGGGCGATGGACGCCCCGTAGTAGGCGGCCGCAAGCGGAACGTGGCCGTCGCGCGAGAGGCGCACCACCTCCACCTGCACGGTGGAGAACGTGGTGAGCGCACCGCAGAACCCGGTGCCCCACAGCGGTCCCAGATGCGGGTGCCGGTGCAGCAGACGCGGCACCAGCACCGCCACCACCGCGAGCACCGCGGTGCCCAGCAGGTTGGCGGCGAGTGTGGCCCACGGCCAGTCCCCGTCGCCGGCCGGGACGGCGTGGGCGATCCCCAGCCGCAGGTACGCGCCCAGCACACCCCCCGCCGCGACGGCGACCAGGATGCCGCGGGTTGACGGGCGGCTCACGCGGGCGCGGGGTCCCGCGTGGGCTCAGCTGCTGCTGTCGACCTCACCGGGCTGAGGGTACTCGGCGCCGCAGTCCTCACACCGCGTCAGCGGCTCGTCGCCGGCGCGCTCGGGCGGCGGCAGCGTCGCCGGGGTGCGCGGTGCCGGCGGGTCGCTGCCGGGCTCGAACTCGGCCCCGCACCACTCGCAGTGCGTTCCCGGGGGGATCCCCGTTCCGGTGCCCATCGCGCCACCTCCCATGGGATGCGTGCCTCGATCTGGACGCTAGCGCAGGCCGGTCGGCGAACGGCGGGCGCGGCGCGAAGACCCGGTGTCACGCTCGACGGCCGAACCGTCGCGCTACCCTGCTGGCCGTGACTGCCCCCGTCATCGAGGCCACCGGCGTGTCGGTGCGGTTCGGCTCGGTGCAGGCCCTCGATGCGGTGGACGTCCGCGTGGACGCGCCGGCGACGGGCCTGCTGGGCGCCAACGGCGCCGGCAAGTCGACGCTCATGAAGGCGGTGCTGGGGCTGCTGCAACCGCAGGCCGGCACGCTGCGCGTGTTCGGCGAGGAGGTCGGTGCCGGCGCGCACGAGCTGCGGCGGCGGATCGGCTACATGCCCGAGCACGACTGCCTGCCGCTGGAGATGGCCGCATCCGACCTGGTGGTGCACCTGGCGCAGCTGCGCGGGCTGCCCCGGCGCGTCGCGATCCGCCGGGCGTCGGAGGCGTTGTTCGTGGTGGGCCTGGAGGAGGAGCGGTCGCGCCTCATCGGCACCTACTCCACGGGCATGCGGCAGCGGGCGAAGCTGGCCCAGGCGATCGTGCACTCCCCGGAGCTGGTGATCCTGGACGAGCCCACCAACGGGCTCGACCCCGCCGGACGCGGCGAGATGCTGGAGCTGGTGCGCCGGCTTTCGCGTGAGCTGGGGATCTCGGTGCTCATGAGCTCGCACGTGCTGGACGACATCCAGCGCACCTGCGACGCGGTGGTGGTGCTGCGCGACGGCCGGGTGGCCGCCAGTGAGCGCATCTCCCAGCTCGCCGCGGGCGGCGACACCATGGCCGTGCGGGTCACCGGCGACGCCACCGCGTTCGCGGCGGCGCTGGCCGCGCGCGGTCAGGTGGCCGAGCGCGACGGCGAGACCTTCACGCTGCACGTCGACGGCGACCCCGTGCTGGACGCCATCCGCGACGCGGCGGCGGAGTCCGGCGCCGGCATCACCCGGCTGGGCCCCGCCGGCCGTTCCCTGGAGGACGCGGTGATCGAGGCGATGGAATGAGCACCGGCGCGCGCGTCCACGACATCGGCTACCGCTCCTACGACGGGGAGCGCGGCGGCCGCCTGGCGGCCATCTGGTGGCTGGCCCGCTGGAGCGCCCTGCGCGCCCTGGGCCGCCGCCGGGGCTGGACCGCCAAGCTCATGCCCATCTCCCTGGCGCTGCTCGCGTTCCTGCCGGGACTGGGGCTGCTGGCCGTGCGGGCGCTGATCTCCGACAGCTTCGACACCGACGAGCTGCCCATCGACGTGCTGCCGTACTCGGCGTACTTCGGGGTGATCACCGTGATCATCCTCATCTGGACCGCCGGCATCGCGCCGGAGATGGTGTGCCCCGACCGCCGCGACCGCGTGCTGAGCCTGTACTTCGCCACCGCCACCTCCCCGCGGGAGTACCTGGCGGGCAAGGTGCTGGGCGCGGTGATGCCGCTGCTGGTGATCACCATCGGGCCGGTGCTGGTGCTGTTCGGGGGCAACGCGGTGTTCGCGGAGGACCTGTTCGGCTACCTCGGCGACGAGGTGGACCAGCTGCCCCGGATCATCGCGGGCGGCTTCCTCATCTCCCTCTACTACGGGCTGCTGGGGCTGGCGGTGTCGTCCTTCACCAGTCGCCGGGCGTTCGCGGCGGGCGGGTTCACCGGCCTCATGCTGCTGTCGGCGTTCGTGGCCGGGTCGCTGGCGTTCCCGCTGGGCGGCGGCGACGGGTACCTGGCGCTCAACCTGTTCACGCTGCCGGCCAATTTCACCCGCCACGTGTTCTTCGGCGCTGACGACCTGCCCACCGCGCCCCTGGTGGTCGTGTTCTGCTCGGTCATCGTGGTGTCGTCGCTGCTGCTGCTGGCCAGGTACCGGAGCCCGCGGTCATGAGCGCCACGATCGTGGTGGACCGGGCGTCCAAGTGGTTCGGCGACACCGTCGCGATGGGGGACGTGAGTTTCAGCGTGGGCCCGGGCGTGACGGGGCTGCTGGGTCACAACGGCGCCGGCAAGTCGACGTTGCTGAAGCTGCTGGCGGGCTTCTCACGCCCGGACGAGGGCACCGTGCGCGTGCTGGGGCACGACCCCGGCCGCGAGATCGAGGTCTACCGGCGGCTGGGCGTGGTGCCGGACGGCGACGGCCTGTGGCCGCACCTCACGGCGCGGGGGGCCATCGAGGCGTGCGCCCGCATGCGCGGTGTGCCCGACCCGGCGGACGCCACCCGGCGCGTGCTGGAGCGCGTGGACATGACGGCCGCTGCGGAGCGGCGGCTCGGCGGGTTCTCGAAGGGTATGAAGCAGCGCATCAAGCTCGCGCAGGCGCTGGTGCACGACCCGGAGGTGCTGCTGCTCGACGAGCCGCTGAACGGCCTGGACCCGGCGCAGCGCCGCGACGTGATCCGCCTGATCGGCGAGCTGGGCGCGGCCGGCCACACGGTGCTGGTGTCCTCCCATCAGCTGGGCGAGGTGGAGCGCATGGCGCCCCAGGTGCTGGTGATGGTGAACGGCCGCCTGGTGGCCGAGGGCACCACCGCCGGCATCCGCGACCTGCTGGCCGAGCGGCCCCGCACCGTGCGCGTGGAGGTGGACGCCCCGCCCGCCGTGGCCCAGGCGCTCATCGGCGAGGGCCTCGCCACGTCGGTGCGGCTGGAGGACGGCGTGCTGATCGCCGAGACCGGCGACGTCCGCGAGTTCGCCGTCCGGCTCGCCGTGGTGGCGCGTGACGCCGGCACCACGCTGCGGGCGGTGGAGCCGGTGGGCGAGGACCTGGAGAGCGTCTACGCGTACCTCACCGACCGCGCCCGCGGGGCCGGCCGATGACGCCCGTGGCCATCGCCATGCGCGCGCTGCTGGGCGCGCGTCGGACCTGGGTGCTGGGCGTGCTGTCGGTGCTGGCCGGAGGCATCGCCCTGGTCATCCGGTTCCGCGCCGAGGAGTTCCGCTGGCTCGACCGCTACGCCGAGGTCACCGAGTCGCTCACGGTGCCGACGGTGGTGGCGTTCATCGCGCTGGTGCTGGGCGCGAGCGTGGTGGGGGATGAGCGCGAGGACTGGACGATCCTGTATCTCGCCGCGACGCCCGTGTCGCGCATCCGTCTGGTGGCCGCATGGGTGCTGTCCGCCTGGGTGATGGCGATGCTGCTGCTGGTGCCCGCGGGCGCCGGGGCGGCGTTCCTGGGCCTGTCGGGCGGCATGGGTGCCCGCGGGCTGTTCTGGCTGGTGATGGCGCTGGGGCTGGCGTCGCTGGCGTACGCGGCGCTGGGCGTGTTGCTGGCGCTGCTGGTGCGCCGGGCGATCATCCTGGGGCTGCTCTACATCGTGTTGTGGGAGGCCACGATCGCGACGTTCGCGGACTCGGCCGACAAGCTCTCCCTGGGCGCGTACGGCCGGCGGCTGGTGGCCGCCGGGGTGCCGGACGCCGACACGTTCCGCGTGCCGACGGTGGGCGCCGCGACCGCGGTGATCGTGCTGGTCGTGGTGGCCGCGGCGGGAGTCTGGCTGGGCGGCCGGCGCCTGGGGAGGATGGAGCTCCCGTAGCTCCGCCACCGTCGCCGGGAACCGGCGACCCGGTTCGCGTGTTGAGTGGGTGCATGGACGATCCCCACGCAGATCTGGTGCGGCAGGCCCGCCAGGGCTCGGACGCCGCGGCGGCCACCCTGTTCGACCTCGTGTGGCCCGACGCGGTGCGCACGGCCCGCACGGTGCTGGGGCGCAGCGCGGTGGCCGAGGACGTGGCGCAGGAGTCGATCGTCCGCTTCGACGGGCGCCGCCCGTTCGGCGTGTGGTTGCGCCGGATCGTGGTGAACCGGTCGCTGAACGCGCTGCGCGACGGCCGGCGCCTGGTGGCGCTGGAGGACGGCGTACCCGCCCCCGACACACCGGACCGGCCCGCCGGCGGTGCGCTGGCGGATGCCCTGCGGAGCCTCGCGCCGGATCGCCGCGTGGCGGTGGCGCTGCGGTACGGCCTGGATCTGACCCCCACCGAGATCGGCGAGCTGATCGACGTTCCGGTTGGCACCGTGAAGTCCCGGATCGCCCGCGGCCTCGAGGACCTGCGGACCGCCCTGGAGGGGGTGCACCGATGAGCACGCTGGAACAGGACCTGCGCCGGGAGCTGGCTCAGGCCGGGGACACCGGCGAGCCTCGGGCCTCGGCCGCCCGCGAGGAGGCGCTCCGCGCGCTGACCGCCGGTGTGCGGCGGGCCCGTGTGCGCCGCGTCGCGTCCATCGCTGGAGCGGGCCTCTCGATCGCCTGCATCGGCGTGGTGCTGGTGCTCGCGCTGCCCCGCGGCGCCGAGGAAGGTGCGCCATCGGGCAACACCGTTGCGTCGAAGCCGTTCCCATCCGTGTCGGTCCTCGACCGTCCGGGGACGAACGAGGACCGGCTCCTAGACGCCGGCGACGCGGGCGATTTCGTGGATCTCGGCACGGCTCGCCGCGTCGCTGCCACGCCGCGCAACGTGTTCTTCGCGGTGGCGGGGAGGAGGGCCGGCACCTACTGCGTGCTGGCCACGCGCCGCTCCCCATCGCTGTTGGGAACGGGGCCGGGCACCGTCATCCGGACGGTGGCGAGCGGCTGTGCCGGCCCCGGTGCCCTCGAGCAACTGGGGATCGTCGCGACGTGGCAGGTGTGGGAGTCCCGGACGCACATCGGGGCGATCGTGCCCGACGGGGTCACAGCGGTGCGGATCGGAACGCGGACGATCCCGGTGCGGGGCAACGCGTTCGTCGTCGTGTGGCCGGGGGTGGTGCCCTCCCGGATCACGCTGGTCGGCCCCTCGGCGGCGCTGGTCGCCGACAGCGAGTCGGGCCACGGACGCCTGGAAGACGGGACGCCCACCGTCACCGTGCCCTTCACCGCGGGCACGGATCAATCGCCGGCACCGGACTTCTCAGCCGGGCTTCGCGGGCACAGCATCGTGTCGGTCGTGGCGACGCCATCGGGGCGGCGCCTGACTCGCGCTGGGAACAGCATCCCGGCGGCCTATGGCATGGCCTGGCGGGTCACCGTGTTGAACGGCGGCGATTTCGTCGAGAGCAACGTGCCGGTCGTGGCGGTGCTTCGGTATCCGGGGGCGCGGCCGCTCGTCCGCCGGGCCGAGATCGCGATGTCCGAACCCGGAAAGCGGATGAACATTCGGCTCCGGGGACCGTCGAGCGACGAGGCGCTCCTGGGTGATCGAGGCACGCTGGAGATCCGTGTGGCGCCCGCCGAGGGCGAGCAGAACACGGCGAACAACCGGGTCGTCTATCCGGTGACGATCACCTTCGGGTGATGCTCAGGCGCCCAGGCGCCGGCCCTCGATGACCTCGGTCGCCACCTCGGACACGCGCCGCCGCTCCGCCCGGGCGGTGGCGCGCAGGCGGTTGAACGCCGAGACGGCGTCCAACCGTTCCACGCCCATCAGCATCCCGATGGCCCGCTCGATCTGGACGCGGTTCTCCAGGGCGTGCTGGAGCTGCCCGATCAGGCGGTCCTGCTTGCCGGCCGCCAGCTGCCACTTCAGCTGGTTCTCGATGATCCGGTTGTAGGCGGCCACGGCTTCCACGTCGCTGTCGTCCCAAACGTACGGCTCGTCGCGGTAGACGTTCAGCGACCCCACCGGGCTCGCGCCGAGCCGGGTGGGGGTGCCCATCACCGCGCGCACGCCGTGCCCGGACAGCCGGTCGCCCAGGCGCGGCCAGCGGGGGTCGTCCAGCAGGTCGGGGGTCTGGACCAGCTCGTCGTGGACGAAGCTGTCCACGCACGGTCCGATGCCCATGTCCTCCTGCGCGCGCTCCAGCTCCGCGGCGCGGCCGTCGCTCGCCGCCACGTAGCGCAGCACCTGGTCGTCGGCGATGAGCATGAGCCCGACGCCGCTCACGGCGAAGACCTGGGCCAGGCCGCCGGTGCCGGTCCCCGGGTCGTCCACCTCCAGCTCACCCAGGCCCGCGAGGCTGCGGGCGAGGGCCGTCCCATCGATGTGGAAGGCGCGGTCGTCAGGGGATGTGCTCATCACGCCCAATCTACGACGCCTCCATCTCGGCGTGTTCCTCCACCGTCAACCCCGCGGCCAGGGAGAGCACCGACATCACGCGCGGGCGTCGCCCCGGCGCGACAACGATCACCAGACGCCGGCCCAGTCCTCGAAGACGGGCATGGGCATCGTGGAGCGCGCGCAGCGCGGTGAGGTCCATGAACGTCACCCGGCGCAGGTCGATGCGCACCTCACCCGGCCCCCACGCCGCGTCGTACAGGGCGTGCCGCAACAGGTGGACGTTGGCGAGGTCCAGCTCGCCGTCCAGCGTGATCTCGGAACGGTCCGCGCGGACCGACACCAGCAGGGTGAGCCGCTCACCCACCGCCTCCGGATCATCGGACGGCGGCGGCGCCTCCGCGCCAGGCGAATCCCACAAACGACACTCCTCCCTCAGAGGTCGTCCGCGGGGTCACGGCGGACAGCAGCCCGCGGGGACGCGGGCCGATCAATGGTGGCATCGCGCCAGGGTCGGGTCAACGCCACCGGGGGCGGTCAGTCGGCGGCGACATCCCGTTCGTCGACCGCCAGCAGGTCCATGGCCTCGTCGGTGTACCGGAAGCAGCGGTCCCGTCCGGATCGCTTGGCCCAGTAGAGGGCGGCGTCGGCGTTCCGGAACAGCTCCAGCGCGTCTCCGGCCTCGGCGAGGTCGCAGACCCCGGCCGAGACCGTCAGGCGGCCGGCCACCGGGAAGGGCTCGGCCCCGATGCCGCCGCGCGCCCGTTCGGCGGCCTGGAACCCGTGGATGCCGTCGGTGCGCGGAAGGATCCAGGCGAACTCCTCCCCGCCGACCCGGGCGAGCACCTCGCCGTCCCTGACGGTGGCCTGCAGGCGCCGCGCGACCTCGGCGAGCACCGCATCCCCCACCTCGTGACCGTGGGTGTCGTTGACGTCCTTGAAGTTGTCGATGTCGAGGACCACGAGGCTCAGCGCCTGGCCACCGCTGACCGCGGCGGCCAGCTCCTGCTCGAGTCGCGCGTTGAACGTCCGCTTGTTCCACAGGCCCGTCAGGGGGTCGGTCGCGGCCAGATGGGCGAGCGAACGCCGGGCCTCCTCGGAGTTCACGGCGAGTGCGGTGATCGCCGCGAACCGCTCCAGGCGGTCGCCGGCGTCGGGGGCGACCGCCCGGCCCTCGGTGCAGACCACGATCCGGCCCCACCGCCGGCGCTCGACCTGGATCGGCGCGCTGATGCAGCCGTGCTCGTCACCCGTCGTCGTCATCCGGTCGCCCACCGCCGGTGCGGGGACCCCGGGAGCCGCCCAGGAACCGAGCACCAGATCGCCCGTCTCGGAGGCCCGGATGATGAGACCGATGCGCCCGCCGGTGATGTCGGCGGCCGCCGTGGCGATCCGGTCGAACACGACCCGCTCCGGCTCGCTCGCCGCGACGGCGGTGGCGATGCTCAGCAGCGCCGCCTGTTCGCGTTCGCTGTCCCGGATCGCGTGCTCCGCCGCCCGCTGCTCGGTCATGTCGTGGATGATCCCGGTGAACAGCACCTCGCCCCCGATGACCGCTTCGCTGAGGGCGATGACGACCGGGATCTCGATGCCGTCGCCGCGAAGGGCCCGGATCTCCCGCGCGCGGCCGATCACCGTGGCCGGGGCCCCCGCGGCCCGGGCGGCGACCCGCTCGTCGTGGCGTGCCCGCTCGGACTCGGGCATCAGCACCGCGACGTTGCGCCCGATGAGCGCCTCCGGTTCCCAGTGCAGCACGGTCTGCACGGCGGCATTCGCCGACCGGATCACGCCGCCGGCGTCGATGGTGATGATGGGATCGGCGGAGGTCTGCAGCATCAGCCGGTGGCGCTGCTCGCTCTCGGTGAGCGCGGCCTCGGCGCGGTCTCGCTCCAGCATCCGGACGCGGACCATCTCCTGCGCGTAGCGCTCCCGCCGCCCGCCGGAGATCAGCAGGATCGCGGCCAGGCCGGAGACCAGCAGGCCGATGAGCGCGACCACCGCGGGGATGAGGGGGCTCGGCGCGGGGCCGCCGCCCACCGCCACGGTCCAGACGCGTCCGGGGACGTTCACGCTGCGCACCTGTGCGTCCTCGCCCGGGGCCCCGGAGGCAGCCAGGAGCATGCCGTCGTCGGTGATGGAGATGCGGACACCCCGGCCCGCGTCCGCCAGCAGGGTCTCGAGCAGACCGTCGGCGCGCTGCACGCCGGCCACGACGCCCAGGAACGTGGCGCGACGGGATTCCCGGGTGCCGGGGGTGATGCCGCCGGCGTAGACGGGTGCGTAGACCGCGAAGCCGCGTGTGCGGTTGCCCAGCAGCTCGACCGGCGCGGTCGCGACCGTGCGGCCGGTGTCGCGAGCGTCTGAGAGCGCCCGCAGCCGCTCGGCGCTCTGGGCGAGATCGGTGCCGAGCAGCCGGTTCGTGGCGGACTCCGGCGCCTGGTGGGTGACCAGGTACGCATCTCGGCCGGTGTCCCGTGGCAGCGCGAAGCCGTTGGCGCGTTCCCATGCGCCGCGGCGGGACGGCGGGACCCGCTCCACGTAGTCCACGCGGGTGAGGCCGGCGTTGCGCAGCACGATCGCCGCGAAGCGGGTGAACTCCTCGCGGGACACCTCGTCGGATGCCGCGTACAGGCCCTGTGTGCCCTCCACCCCCAGCACGATCCGCGTGGTGAAGTCCTCGGCCCGCTGTGCCACGCGGTCCGCCAGACGGGCGCGCCGGTCCGACGCCCGGTCGCGCTCGATCACCCATGCGGTGACCGACGCGAGCGCGGTGAGCAGGATGAGGGCGGCCAGCAGTGTGGCGGCCGCGGAGATACGGAGGCGCACCCTCTGTAGATCGGCATCCGGC
>LNFL01000184.1 GCA_001464275.1 Actinobacteria bacterium Ga0077560
GGTGTTGTCGGGCAGCCGGACGTTGCGGAAGATCACGTTCCACACGTCCCGGCACCGCTCGCCCGCCGCGAAGAGCTTCACCGCGGGGAGGATGAGGCCCTCCTGGTACATCTCGGTGGCGTCACCCGGCATGGAGCCCGGGGCCATGCCGCCGACGTCGGTGTGGTGACCGCGGTTGGCCACGAAGCCCACCAGCTCACCGTCCCAGAACACCGGCGCGAACACCGTGACGTCGGGGAGGTGGGTGCCGCCCGCGTACGAGTCGTTGATGATCAGCACGTCGCCCGGCGCGAGGTCGTCCGTGCCGTACTGGGCGATCCCGGCCTTCACGCTCTTGGACATCGCCGCGATGTGCACGGGGCAGCCCTGCATGTCCTGGGCGACCAGGCGTCCCTCCCGGTCGAACACCGCGCTCGAGAGGTCCTTGCCCTCGTTGAAGATCACCGAGTGCGCCGTCTTGAGCAGCGTGATCGAGACCTCCTCGCAGATCTGCCGGAAGCCGTTGCGCAGCACCTCGAGGGTGATCGCGTCGAGCGGCTCGGCGCCGTCACCCGGCAGCCCGTCGCGGGCCGTGAGCATGGTGGTCATCCCTGGACCTCCGTGGTGGTCATGGCCGGCTCCACCCGGGGCGGGGTGCCGGTCGCGATGAGCAGGTTCCCGAAGGTGTCGACGGTGAGGCGCATCCCGCTGGCGACCCAGATGGTCGAGCCGGATTCCTCCACCACGGCGGGGCCCTCGATGCTCGCCCCCGGCGCCAGCGAGTACCGGCGCAAGACCGCGGCGGTGCCCCACACCCCGTCCTCCAGCACGTCCCGGGACCCCGGGGCACCGGCGTCCTCGGTGGGCGCGAACGCCGGGGGCGAGTAGCGCGGCAGCCGGCCGGTGGCCGTCACCCGCAGGCTCACGATCTCGGGCTCCGCGTCGGCCAGGGTGATGGTGTAGATCTCCTCGTAGCGGCGCTCGAATGCCGCCACGGCGTCCGCGAGCATGGCCGCGTCGACGTCCTCCGACGGCAGCGGCACCGACAGCTCGTAGATCTGCCCGTGGTAGCGCAGGTCGGCCGAGTACCCCAGGCTCACCGCGTCCTCGGGGATCCCCTGCCGCAGCAGCGTGCCCACCGCGTGCTCGCGCAGCGCGGCGAGGCGGGCGGACATCGCGCCCAGGTCGGCGGAGCTGGTGGGCGCCAGGAAGGCGACCGTGGTGTCCTCGCGCATGTCGGTCATCAGGAGGCCCATCGCGCAGGTGTTGCCAGGGTGGACCGGGATGAGCACGGTGGGGATCCCGAGCGAGCGGGCCACCGGGCCGGCCACCAGGCCGCCCGCGCCGCCGAAGGCAGATCGAGGCCCTTCCAGATCGACACGGACCGCACGGCGTTGGCCATGTTCTCCTGGGCGATCTCGATCATCCCGGCCACCACGCGCTCCAGCGGCAGGCCGAGCGGCCCGCACAGCCGCTCCTCCACACCGCGCCGCGCCGCGTCGACGTCCAGGCCGATGCGCCCGCCGGCGAGCGTGCCGCTGAGGATCCCGGCGATCAGCAGCGCGTCCGAGAGTGTGGGCTCGGTGCCGCCGCGGCCGTAGCAGATGGGTCCCGGAGTGGATCCCGCCGAGCGCGGCCCCATCTTCAGGGCCCCGCCCTGGTCGATCCAGCCGATGCTGCCGCCGCCGGCGCCCACCGACTCCACGTCGATCATGGGCACCCGCGCGGGCACCCCCCACTCCACGTGCTTCTGCGCGGTCAGGAACGGCACGCCGCCGTGGATGAGCGAGACGTCGGTGCTCGTGCCGCCGACGTCGAAGGTGACGATGTCCATGCAGCCGGCCGCGGCGCCGATCGCCGCGGCGGCGATGGTTCCGGCCGCCGGCCCCGACGAGAGCGTGCCGATGGGCTTCTCGCTGGCGCGGTCCAGCGTGGCCATGCCGCCGCTGCCCTGCATCACCAGCGGCCGGCCACCCAGCCCGCCGCGGGTGAGCGCGTCCAGCAGCACCCCGAGGTACCGCACCATCACCGGCTTGATGTAGGCGTCGATGACGGTGGTGGACGTGCGCTCGTACTCGCGGTACTCGGCGTTGACGTCGCTCGAGAGCGACACCGCGATCTCCGGGCGCTCCCGCCGAAGGATCTCCAGCATGCGCTGCTCGTGCGCCGGGTTGGCGTAGGCGTGGATGAACGCGACCGCAACGGCCTCGACGGCCTGGGGGAGCGACCGCGCCAGGGCGACGGCGGCGTCCTCGTCGAGGGGGGTCTCGACGGCGCCGTCGGGGCGGACGCGCTCCGGCACCTCGAACCGCAGGCGGCGTGGCACGAGCGGCTGCGGCTTCTCCCAGCCCAGGTCGTACCCCGACTCACGGTCGGTGCGCATGATCTCGAGGACGTCCCTGAAGCCCTCGGTGGTGATGAGCGCGGTCGTCGACCCGCGCCGTTCGATGAGCGCGTTGGTCCCGGTGGTGGTGCCGTGCGCCAGGAACTCGACGCCCTCCAGCGAGATGTCGCCGGCGGCGATGCTCTCCATCACCCCGACGGCCTGGTTGTGCACGGTCGTGAGGACCTTCGCGGAGATCGTGATGCCCGACGCCTCGTCGTGGGCGAAGAGGTCCGTGAAGGTGCCGCCGACGTCGATCCCGACTCGCAACATGCGCTGTGCCCGCCTTCGGTTGGTGTGCAACCGGACACTCCCGCACCGCCCCGGGGCCGGGCCACGGTCACATGTACAAATATGTACAGCGCGTCTTGGCCCGGTGGCAAAGCCTCAGCCGCGGGGGCGCGGCCACGCCAGGATCCGCTTGGGCAGCGGCCGCTGGTAGGCCCTGGCGCGGCTGGTGGTGAGCCCATAGTCCACGAGCGACTCGGCCAGCTTCACCGCGGCCACCAGGCCGTCCACCACCGGGACGCCCACGGCCTCCGCCAACCCCTCGTCGAGGCCGCTCATGCCGCCGCAGCCCAGGCAGATCACCTCGGCCCCGGCCTCCTCGACGAGCCGGCGGGCCTGCGGCGCCATCGCCGCCACCGTGGCGGAGGTGTCGTCGTCGACGTCCAGCACGCACACCCCGGATGCCAGGATCCCCGCGCAGCGGCCCATGAGGCCGGCCTCCCCCAGCGCGATCTCGATCTGCGGCACGCAGCGGTCGAGCGTGGTGACCACCCCGAACCGGTGTCCGATGAGGCACGCCATGTGCGCGGACGCGGAGGTCACGTCCAGCACCGGCACGTCCATCAGCTCCATGGCCCCCTGCAGGCCCGGCTCGCCGTAGCCCGCCATCACCACCGCGTCCACCGGCTCGGTCCAGGTGGCCAGGCGCTCCAGCACCGCGGCGGCGCTGAGGAACCCCTCGAAGAAGCCCTCGATCGACTCCGGGCCCCACTCCGGCTCGATCGCGACGATCTCGGTGCCGGGCCGCGCGTACCGCTGCGCCCCGCGGCGCATGGTCTCGGTCATCGACGCCGTGGTGTTGGGGTTGACCACCAGGATCCTCATGCGCTGCCTCCTCGTGCGTGCCGGTTCACCGGGCGGGGACGTACCCGTCCAGGAGGTCGCGCTCGATGAGCTCGGCCGGACGCTGGTCGGGCGGGCCGTAGCCGCCCCCGCCGCCGGTGCGGTGCGAGATGCGCGCGCCGCGCGGCACCGGGCGCGCCGAGACCTTGTGCGCCGCCTGCTCGACGCCGTCGCCGTCGTCCACCCACAGGCCCGACAGGGCGCCGTCCTCGCCGCCGAACACCCCCGGAGGCGCCACGCGGTACCGGTCGAGCGAGCCCGACAGCGTGCACCCGTCGTCCAGGACGCGCACGTCGAACCGCACGCCCAGGCCCCCGCGCATCCGCCCGGCCCCGCCGGACCCGGGGATGAGCTCGTACCGCTCCACCCGCAGCGGGAAGGCGGCCTCGATGACCTCGCACGGCACGTTGTCGTTGTCGCCGTTGATGATGGGGCACAGCGCCGAGAGGCCGTCGCGGACGGCGCGGGCGCCCCAGCCGCCGGCGAAGGGCGCGAAGTAGATCCAGTCGCGCCCGTCGCGGGTGCCGTTGATCGCCATCGCGTCGACGTTGCCGTACAGCCCCCCGATGGCCCGCGCCGGGTCGGCCTGGCCGACGGCCCGGATGACCGCCTCGATGATGGCCCGCCCCACGTCGCCCCAGATGGTCACGGGCGACGGGCTGGCGGCGTGCGTGCACGACCCCTCGCGGGTGATGACGGTGAGCGCGGCGTAGGAGCCCTCGTTGGTGGTGGCGTGCGGCAGCGTGAGGCACTTGAAGGCCACGCGGGCCGCCGCGACGCTCGAGGTGCGGGTGGCGTTGCCGCAGGCGCCGGACCGCTGGTCGTCGCTCTCGGACAGGTCCACCACCATCCGGCCGCCGTCGATGGTGACCACGGCGACGACGCGGAACGGTTCGTCCACCACGCCGTCGCTGTCCACCCACTCCTCGGCGCGGTAGACCCCGTCCGGAATGCGGCCCACCTCGGCGCGCACGGCGCGCTCGGCGTAGTCGATGAGCCCCGCGACGTGCGCCCGCAGCTCGTCGGCGCCGAACTCGTCCAGCAGTTCGTGCACCCGGCGCTCGGCCACCACCAGCGCGCCCATCTGCGCGGAGAGGTCGCCCGCGTTCTGCAGCGGCACGCGGGTGTTGGCCAGGATGAGCTCCCGCACCTCGCGGTTCTCCTCCCCCGCCCGCACCAGGCGCAGCGGCGGGATGCTCACGCCCTCCTGGAACGTGTTCCGGGCGTCGGGTGACCAGCTGCCCGGGTCCTTGCCGCCGATGTCGGTCCAGTGCGCCTTGTTCGCGGCGAACAGCAGCGGGGTGCCGCCCGGCCGCCGGGGGTCGAAGACCGGGCGGATGAGGTTGACGTCGTTCTTGTGGGTGCCGTTGGCGGCGAACGGGTCGTTCGAGACGTAGACGTCCCCCGGGCGCATGTCCTCCAGGGGGTAGCGGGCCAGCACGGGCGGCAGCAGCGGGGCCATCGCGCCCAGGAAGGTGGGGATGCCCTCGGCCTGTGCCACCAGTGCCGCGTCCGGCCGCAGCAGCACGTTCGAGAAGTCCTTGACCTCGGTGATGATGGGCGAGAAGGACGCGTGCGCCAGCGTGTGCGACATCTCGCGCACGATCGAGACCAGGCGGTTCTCGACCACCTGCCGCGTGATGGGGTCGGTGCCCGGGGCGCTCACGCCGCCACCCGCTCGAGCACGAGGTTGCGGTGGTCGTCCACCTCCGCGCGCCAGCCCTCGGCCACCCAGGTGGTCGCGCCCGGCTCCTCCACCAGCGCGGGCCCCAGCAGGACGTCCCGCGGCACGAGGTCCGCCCGCTCGTGGGCGCCGCCCTCCAGCGTCACCGGCCCGCGTGACGCGGGCTCCGGGACCGGCGCGATGCCCGGCGTGGCCTCCACGACCGCCACGCGGATGCGGATGACCTCGACCGGGTGCTCCTCGCGGCTCACCCCGTACAGGCGCAGGTGCTCGCGGTGGAAGGCGTCCACCAGCCGCGCCACCGCGCCCTCGCCCAGGTGCGGCACGGGCACCGGGACCGTGGAGCTCTGGCCGACGTAGCGCACGTCGGCGCCCAGCACGCACGCCATGCCGGACGCCCCGGCGCCCAGCTCGGCCGCGACCGCCGCGAAGGCGGCCTCCAGCTCGTCGTCGCCCAGGCCGTCCGCCTCGCGCAGCACCATGACGCGGCGGTCGTGGCGGATGTCGGCCTGCAGGATGCCGTAGGCCGACAGGGTCCCGGGGTTGGGCGGCACGATCGCCCGGGCGAGGCCCGCCTCGTGCGCCATGGAGCAGGCGTGCAGGCCGCCGCCACCCCCGAAGGCCAGCAGCGAGAACCGGCGCGGGTCGTACCCGCGCTCGGTGAGCACCTCGCGCAGCAGCCGGCTGGTGATGGAGTCCATGAGCTTCACGATCCCCTCGGCGGCGCGCTCCAGGCCGATGCCCAGGGGCTCGGCGACGTCGCGCAGCACCGCCTCGCGGGCCGCGGAGACATCCAGCGGCATCTCGCCGTCCATGAACCGACCGGGTGTGATGCGCCCCAGCACCACGTTGGCGTCGGTGACGGTGGCGCGGGTGCCGCCCCTGCCGTAGCAGGCGGGACCCGGGACGGCCCCCGCGCTCTCGGGCCCCACCAGCAGCGCGCCGTGCGGGTCGATGCGGGCCAGCGACCCGCCCCCCGCGCCGATGGAGCGGATGTCGACCATGGGCACCAGCAGCGGCCAGTGGCCCATGCGCCCCACCTCGGCGTGCACGGGGCGGCCGCCGTCGATGACGGCCACGTCGGCGCTGGTGCCGCCGATGTCCACGGTGATGAGGTCGGCGCCGCCGAGGGCTGCCGAGATGGCCTGCGCCCCCACCACGCCGCCCACCGGGCCCGACATCAGGGTCGCCACCGGGCGGCTGCGCGCGTCCGCGACGCTCATCACGCCACCGCTGGACTGCATGATCATGAGGCGGCCGCCGAAGCCCGCGCCGGCCAGCCGGTCCTCCAGCCGGTCCAGGTAGCCGCCCAGCACCGGCAGGGTGGCCGCGTTGACGGCGACGGTGCTGGTGCGCTCGAACTCCCGCCACTCGCGGCTGAGGTCCACCGAGCAGGTCACCGGGACGCCCGGGGCGGCCTCCGCGATGAGCTCCGCGACCCGGTGCTCGTGGGAGGGGTCGGCGTAGCCGTTGAGCAGGCACACGGCCACGGCCTTCACGCCGTCGGCCAGCATCCGCGCCGCCAGCGCCCGCACCTCGGCGGGGTCCACCGGGGCGAGCTCCGTGCCGTCGGCCGCCATGCGCGCGCCGATCTCATAGCGGCGCCGGCGCGGCACCAGGGGCTCGGCCGCGAGCTGCTGCAGGTCGTACATGACCGGCCGCGAGGTGCGGCCGATCTCCAGCACGTCGCGGAAGCCCGCGGTGGTGACCAGCCCGACGGGCGGCGTGTTGCCCTGCAGCAGTGCGTTGAGGGCGACGGTGGTGCCGTGCACCAGCAGCTCCACACCCGCCGCGGCGGAGGGGCCCAGGCGGTCGAGGCCGGCCATGATCCCGGCGGTGACGTCCCCGGGGGTGGTGGGCACCTTGTCGTGGATCACGACGCCCCCGTCCAGGCGCACCACGTCCGTGAAGGTGCCGCCCACGTCGATCGCGACCCGCATGCTCATGCGGTGCCCACCGCGCGCGTGCCCGCGGCGTACGGGGGCAGCTCGGCGGTGAGATGGCAGGCGGCGATGTGGCCGTCGCCCACCGGCACGGGCTCGGGACGCCGCTGCGCGCAGACCTCGACCTCCAGCGGGCAGCGCCCGCACAGCACGCAGGAGTCGCCGGCGATCTCGTCGTGCTGCAGCTCACCGCGCAGCGCGTACCGGTCGTCGTACCGGTGATGGGGGTCCGGGACCGGGGCGGATGCCAGCAGCGCACGCGTGTACGGATGCCGGGGGTCCTCGAAGATCTGCTCGGTGGGCCCCTCCTCGACCACCCGGCCGCGATAGAGCACCACCACGCGCTGGCTCACGAACCGCACCACCTCGAGGTCGTGCGAGATGAACAGGTACGACAGCCCGCCGGTCTCGCGCAGCTCCACCAGCAGGTCGAGCACCCGGCTCTGCACCGACGCGTCGAGCGCGGAGGTGGGCTCGTCGAGCACCAGGAAGCGCGGCTCCACCGCGATGGCGCGGGCGATCACCACCCGCTGGCGCTGGCCGCCGGACAGCTGGCGCGGCAGCCGGTGCATGACCTGGGCGGGGTCCAGGTGCACGCGTTCGAGCAGGTGGGCGACGCGGTCGGCACGGTCCTGGCGGTCGCCGATGCCGTGAATGGCCAGGATCTCGCCGATGGTGCGCGCGACGGTGAACCGGGGGTCCAGCGCCAGGTCCGGGTGCTGGAACACCATCTGCACCATGCGCCGGTACTTCAGCGGGGTCTCGGACACCCACGTGCTGATGTCCCTGCCCTCGAACTGCATGGACCCGGAGTCCGGCGTGGTGAGACCCATCACGCAGCGGGCGAGGGTGCTCTTGCCGGAGCCGCTCTCGCCCACCAGGCCCACGACGCTCCCGCGCGGCACCTCCAGCGAGACGCCCTCCAGGGCCGGCACGCGGGCCGGGGGCTCACCCAGCAGGCGGGGGCGGCGCAGGCCGCCGAGCCAGCGCTCGCCGGTGGCCGGCGGCGCGGGGCGGCGGGCCGCGCGGGACCGGAACGTCTTGTTCAGGTCCTCGATGCGCAGGATCACCGGACGGGGTTCGGTCCTCATGCCGCCTCCCCGTCCCGCGCCGAGCGGAAGCGACGGGACCCGATGGTCTCCGACAGCAGCTTCGCCGTGTAGGGCTCCGCGGGGGCGTCGAAGATCTGCCGCACTTGGCCCGTCTCCACCACGCGCCCGTCGCTCATCACCACCACCCGGTCGCAGTACCGCGCCACCATCCCGAGGTCGTGGGTGATCACCAGCACCGCCAGGCCCTCCTGCTCGCGGATGCGGGTGAGCAGGTTCATCACCTCGGTCCCGATGGTGACGTCCAGGCCGGTGGTGGGCTCGTCGGCGATGAGCAGCCGGGGCGAGCAGGCCAGCGTGATCGCGATGGCGACGCGCTGGCACATGCCACCCGAGAGCTCGTGCGGATACGCCTTGGCCCGCTCCGCGGGACGGCTGATGCCGACGCGCTGCAGCAGGTCGATGACGACCTCCTGGGCGGCGCCCCGGCCGCCGCCGTGCCGCGCCCGGTGGGCCTCGGCGATCTGTGCGCCGATGCGCATGCAGGGGTTCAGCGAGGCCTTGGCGTTCTGGAAGACCATGGCCATGCCCGCCCCCCGCACCGCGGCGAGCTGCGCCGGCCCGGCGCCCACGATGTCGGTGCCGCCGAAGCCGATGGCGCCGGCGGTGACCCGGCCCCCGGCCGGCAGCAGCCCGAGTGCGGCGCGGGCGCTCATCGTCTTGCCGGACCCGCTCTCGCCCACCAGGCCCACGATCTCGCCCGGATCGACGTGGAACCCCACGTCGCGGACCGCGACGACGGGTCCGCGGTAGGTCTGGAACGTGACCTCGAGCCCCTCCACCTGCAGGAGGTGGCCGTCGGCGGTGAGATCCGGCGCGTCCGCGGTGGCGGGCCGCGCCGTGGTGGTGGTCGTCATGTGGAACCTCCCGCTACGAGCGTCGCTCGGGGTCGAGGATGTCGCGCAGGCCGTCGCCCAGGAGGTTGAACCCCAGGACGGTGATCGCGATGAACAGGCCGGGGAACAGCGAGACCCACCACTCGCCGGTCACCACGAGCTTCGCCCCCTCGGCGACCATGACCCCCCACTCCGCCTCGGGCGGGCGCACCCCGATCCCGATGAAGCTGAGCGCGGCGGTGTCGAGGATCGCCCAGCCCAGGGTGAGGGTGGCCTGCACCATGGCGGGGCCCGCCACGTTGGGGAAGATGTGGAGCCCCAGCACCCGGGGGGTGCTCGCGCCCGCGCACCGGGCGGCCAGCACGAAGTCCTGATCGCGCCGGGCCAGCGTCTCGGTGCGCACCACGCGGATGAAGAACGGCGTGTAGGCGACGGTGAGCGCGATGATCACCGAGCGCAGCGAGTTGCCGAGCGCGGCGGCGATCCCCAGGGCCAGGATGAACGACGGGAACGACAGGATCGTGTCGACGGCGCGCATGATGACCCCGTCGAGCCGGCCGCCGACGTACCCGGAGATCAGGCCGATCGACGCCCCGATCAGCAGGGCGAGCCCCGTCACCACGAAGGCCACGAACAGGTCGAGCCGGGCCGCGGCCGCCACCCGGGAGAGGATGTCGAAGCCGAAGTTGTCGGTGCCGAAGGGGTGGTCCAGCCCGGGCGCCAGCAGCCGCGCCTCGGCGCTGCCGTCCTCGGGGCCGTACGGGATGAGCAGCGGGCCGATGAGCGCGAACAGCACGACCGTGCCCACGAGGGCCAGGCCCACCAGCGACAGCGTGCTCTGGCGCAGCGTCCACCACGACTGGCGGAACCGCTCCCGCCCGAGGCCCGCGGATGGGGCGGCGATGGAGCCCGGTGAGATCGAGGCCATCGGTCAGTCCCCCGTTCCGGCGTAGCGCACGCGCGGGTTGAGCCAGGCGTACACCACGTCCAGCACCAGGTTGAGCAGCAGGATCGCCAGCGCGGTGATGAGCACGAAGGCCTGCACCGGGGCGAAGTCGTTGTTGCTGATCGACTCGAACGCGTACCCGCCGAGTCCCGGCCAGGCGAAGACGATCTCGACGAGGATGTTGCCGCCGATGAGGTAGCCCAGCAGGATCCCCATCATCGTCAGCACCGGCAGCATCGCGTTGCGCAGGATGTAGCTGCGCAGCACGACCCGCGCCGGGATCCCGGAGGTGATCGCCATGGTCACATACTCCCGCCCGCGCACCTCCAGCACCGCCGAGCGGGCGATGCGGGCGATGGGCGCGGCCACCACCAGGGCCAGGGTGATCGAGGGCAGCACCAGGCTCTTGGCGCTCGACCAGAGCGCCGCCATGTCACCGGTCAGCACCGAGTCGAGCATGTAGAAGCCGGTGATCTCCGTGGGCTCGGTCCCGATCTGGGCGCGGCCGGTGGGCGGCGGGGCCCAGCCCAGCTCCGAGTAGAAGAAGTAGACGAGCAGGAGCCCCACCCAGAACACCGGCAGGGACACGCCCAGCACGGCGATGAGCCGCCCGCCGTGGTCCCAGAACGTGTTCTCGCGCATGCCCGCGAGCACCCCGAGGGGCAACCCCACCAGCAGGCCCAGCAGGAAGCCCACCACCGAGAGCTCCACGGTGGCGGGCCACCTCGCGGAGATCTCGTCGGCCACCGACAGGCCGGTGAGCGCGTTCTCACCCAGGTCGCCCTGGAGCAGGTTGCCGGCGTAGACCCGCAGCTGGGTGTACCACGGCTGGTCGAGGCCCATCGACGCCTCGGTGCGCTCGATCACCTCGGCCGAGGCGTACTGCCCGGCCCGCAGCTCGGCGGGGTTGCCCGGGAGCACGTTGGTGATGAGGAACCCGAGCAGGATGATGGCCACGAGCACCAAGGGGATGGTGGCCAGCCGCCGCACGACGAATGCGGTCAACCGGCCACCTCCCTCGGGCGGGCCTCACCCGGCGCGGTGACCATGCGCCGCTGCGTCGGACGCGTGGTGAGGCCCACGGGGTCAGGCCTCCTTGTACATGAGGTGGTAGCGGAACTGCTCGTCCTCGTAACGGGTGAAGCCCTTGAGGTCGCTCCGCATCGACACCAGGTACTCGGGCTGGAAGAGGAAGAGCCAGGAGGCCTCCTCCACCACGATCCGCTGAGCCTCCTTGCTCTTCTGCTCGCGGACGGCCGGGTCGATCTCGTACAGGCCGTCGTCGATGAGCTTGTCGACCTTGGCGTTGCTGTAGTTGTTGAAGGTGGCGCCCTCGCCCTTCTTGGGCTCCGTCTTCACCAGCCAGGTCATGTGGTAGTACGGGTCGTTGACCCAGGAGATCCAGTTCTGGACCGACATGGTGTGCTTCCGGGCCGCCAGCTGGCTCTGGTAGACGGAGTCGGTGAGCTTGTTGATGTTCAGCGTCACGCCGATCTCCTTGAAGCTCTGCTGGAGCCACACGGCGATCTGGTTGTCGTCGTCCACGAGCTGACGCACGCTGATGTCCAGCGTGGCCTTG
>LNFL01000185.1 GCA_001464275.1 Actinobacteria bacterium Ga0077560
CTGACCGGCCTTCTTCAGCTCGGCGAGCCCGTTCTGGGCGGCGATGGCCATGGGCTCGAACAGCGCGCCGATCGGCGGCGAGTAGATGTTCTCCATCCAGGCGATGTCGTGCAACGTCGCGCCGCGCTTGGCGGAGAACGCCAGGAAGTCGCAGCGCTCCTTCACGCCCTCGCCGCCGTGGATCTGGGCGCCGATGAGCTTGAGGCTGCCGGGCTCCGCCAGCAGCTTCACGTGCGTGCGGGTCGCGCCCGGGAAGTACCGGGCCCGGGACACGCCCACGCCCTTGGCCACCACGTACGGCTGGCCGACCGCGGTCGCCAGCGTCTCGCCCAGCGAGAAGCCGCCGATCGTGTAGTCGCCGCCCACCAGGCCCCACGGCACCCAGACGGGGTCGTAGGCCCGGTTCTCGCCACCCGCGTTCGCGCCGGCCGTGCGGCCCTGCGCGTACGCGTGCGACCCGGTGAGCCCGCGGATGGGGATGAGCGTGAGGCCGTGCGGCACCTCGATCACGTCACCCGCCGCCCACACGCCCGGGACGCTGGTCTCCATGCGCTCGTTCACCACGATGCCGCCGGTGCTGCCGATCTTCACGCCCGCCGCGGCGGCCAGGTCGTTGTTGGGCAGCTTGTGCAGGCACACGATCACGACGTCGCACTCGATCTCGCCGTCGCTGGTGGACACCGCCCGCACGCGGCCGTTGGCGTCACCCAGGAACTCATTGAGCTTGGTGCCGAAGTGCAGGGTCACGCCGCGCTTCTCGAGCGACTCGTGCACCGGCTGGGCCACGTCGGGGTCAAGGACCTCGTGCAGGGCCCACGGGCCCTCGTCCACGAAGTGGACCTCCAGGCCGCGGTGGCCCAGGTTGCCCGCCATCTCCACGCCCAGCGGCGTCGCGCCGATCACGACGGCCTTCTTGAGGGTGTCGAGGACCTTGTCGAACTCCATCGCCTGACGGATGTTCTTCACGTAGTGCAGGCCGTCGAGGTTCGACCCCGGCACGTTCGGCTTCTCCCAGACGAAGCCGGTGGAGATCACCAGCTTGTCGAAGCCCTCGGTCTGCCCCTTGGCGCTGATGGTGCGCTTGTCGAGGTCGATGTCCGTGACCGTCGTCTGCATGCGCATGTCGAGGCCGTCCTCGACGTAGCGCTCGACGGTGGAGAGGAACAGGTTCTCGAACTTGTCGATCTCCCGGCCATGCACGAACGGGATGCCGCACGGCGAGTACGCGATGTCCTCGAACTCCGTGAACAGCGTGACCTTCATGTCGGGGTTGACGCGCTTGGCGATCGTCGCTGCTGCGATGCCCGATCGCTCATGGAACCTCCTGTCGGGGCGAACCGGAATTGGCGGCGACCTCCGCGGCCTCGGAGCCGAGGAGCTCCGCGACGGTCTCACGGCGACGGGCGACCGTCCACGGTCCCCCGTCACGCACGAGGACCGCCGGACGGACGTCGCCGAACTGCGTTGACTGAACCTGCTGGTATGCGCCCACCCGCGTCGCCACGAGCGTGTCCCCGGGGGCGATGCCCTCCGGGAGCGCGGCGGCGGGGTGCAGCACGTCGGTGTTGAGGCACAGCGGCCCGGAGACCAGGGCCGGCTCGGTGGCGCCGTCGGCGGCGACGGCGGCGATCGCCGGCCAGCCCCACAGCGCGCCGGGCAGGAGGTTGGTGCCGGCATCCGCGATCACCACGCGGCGGCCGTCGGCGAGCCGCTTCACCGCGACCACGCTCATCAGCAGGTCCACGGCGCCGGCCACCAGGGCCCGCCCGGGCTCCACGGTGACGGTGCCGGTGAATCCCGCGGCGCGGATGGCGTCGCACACCGCGCGGGCGTGGTCGCCGGTGGCCGGCGGGGCGGGGATGCCGCCGCCCAGGTCCAGGGCGCGCACCGCGATCCCGTCGGCCGCCAGCCGCCCCGCCAGGCGGGCCAGCATCGCCGCGGCCGCCACGTGGTCGTCGGGCGGGCGGGGCCACAACACCCGCACCCCGGCCGCCAGGGGCCGGGAGGTGTCCGGCGGCGCGTCGAGGTCGGTGGACACCAGGTGGGTGTGCAGCGCCTCCACGGTCATCCCCAGGTCCCGGCACCGCCGCGCGGCGGCGGGGATCCGGTCCTCGGGGATGCCGAAGCGGCTCGTCGCGCCCAGCGCGCCGGGCACCGCCACGCGCAGCCCGGCCCTGCGGACGCCGGCGGCCGCGGCCCGGTCGATCTCGTCCGCGCCGTCGAAGATCACCAGGGCGTCGTCGGCGGCGGCGCGCGCCAGCAGCGACGGCGGCTTCGCCGGGCCGTTCACCACGATGGCGTCGCCCGGCACCCCCACCACCTCGCGGGCGAGCAGGTACTCGGCCTCGCACACCACCTCCGCCAGCGCGCCCTCCTGGGCGAGTGCACGCAGGAAGGCCGTGGTGCGGTTGGTCTTGTACGAGTAGGCCACCTCGACGGGCCCGTCCCAGGCGGCGCGGAACGCCGCCTCCACCTGCCGGTACGCCTCGCGCACCGCGCCGGCGTCGGCGAGCCACAGCGGGGAGCCATGCGCGGCGATCAGGTCCGCGCTCACGCGGGCGCGCCCTCCCGCAGCGACGCGGCCAGCCGGCGGCCGCGGGCCGTGCCCTTGCCCTCCAGCAGCGCGATCACCGGGTCACGCCAGCGACCGGACGCAGCCTCTGCCACCGCGTCCCCCAGCACGTCGCGCAGGTGGTCCATGGCCCAGGTGTCGGGCCGGGAGAGGTTGATGCGGATGATCGACCCGGCGGCGCCCTCCCCCAAGCCGTCGCCCGGGTAGACCGCCACGCGCCGTGCGAACAGCGCCACCATGAGCTCCTGCGCGGAGACGCCGGCCCCGGTGACATCCACGGCGCACGACAGGCCGCGCTGCGGGCGCACCACCAGCTCCAGCCCGGGGACGCCGGCCAGCGTCCGCTCCAGGTGGGCGAGGTTGCCGCGCACCACCGCGGCGGCGCGGTCCAGGTAGTCGCGGTCGGCGATCGCCGCCTGCGCGGCCCGCTGCGCCACCAGGTTCGTGTTGAGCCGCGTGAGCGAGGCCTTCAGCTGCAGGCAGCCGCGCATCAGCTCCGGCGGCCCGGCCAGGAACCCCACGCGGGCGCCGGCCATGCCCCAGCAGTGCGACACCGAGAACGTCGCGACGGCGTTCTGGGTGAGGCCCTTCACGGGCAGCACGTGCAGCTCGCTGTGCGGGTCGATGCGCAGCCAGCCGTGGGTGACGTCGTGGATGATGAGAAACCCGTGGCGCTCGGCGAGCGCCGCCAGCGCCTCCACCTCCTCGCGGGTGGCGACCGTGCCGTACGGGTTCATGGGGTCCACCATCACCAGCGCCCGGGTGCGCGGGGTGATGCGCGCCGCCACCTCGTCTGGGTCCAGCCGGAAGCCGGTGGACGCCGAGATGGGCACACCAACCGGGGTGCCGCCCGCGGTCACCACGGCCGACGGCACGTGGAAGTAGCCGGGGTCGCTCACCAGCACCTCGTCGCCGGGATCGACCGTGGCCATCAGCGACAGGGCCACGCCCTCCTGCGCGCCGGCGGTGCCGATGACCTCCAGGTCGTCGCCGCGCTCCCCGCCCAGGAACACGGCGGCCTCCTCGCGCAGCGAGCCGATGAGGTCGGGCGTGTACTGGTTCAGGGCCTCCGGGCGCACCGCCGCGCGCATGGCGTCCACGGCGGACTCCGGCGGGCCGGCGAAGCAGGTGAGCCATCCCAGGTCCGCCCACACCGCGGGGTCCAGGCGCGTCGCGCCCTCCGGGTAGATCGTGTCGGCGTCCATCCCCAGGATGCCGATGGCGTCGCGGTAGGTGACGTAGTTCCACATGGCGTGCGGGCTGTGCTGCAGCCGGTGCAGGCGGTCCGAGGCCAGGGCGTGGCCCGCGCCCGCGGGACCCCAGGTGAGCACGCTGCTCATGCGATCCCCTTCCGCACCAGGCGCATGACCCGGTAGATGCCGTGCCGGTCGGCCTGCACCGACGCGGGCGCGTAGCCGGCGGCGTCCGCCCATTCCAGGATGCGCTCGTGCGAGCGGAGCCGCCACACGCACGGCCCGCCCTCGCGGTTGCGCCACACGCGGGCGATGTACTCGATCTCCGCGTTGCGGGTCTGCACGTTGCACACGATCTGCCGGGGCGCGACGCGCTCGCCCAGCTCGCGCAGGTGCCGCTCGATCAGCGCGTCGTCGTGGTAGATCCCGTAGAGGCCGAGCTCCAGCACGATGTCCGGCCGTGGCTCCAGGGCCGCCAGGGCGGCGGTGTCGAAGGCGTCGCCGTGGGCCACGTCCACCCGGTCGGCGATCCCCAGCTGGTCGGCCGCGGACCGCGCCAGCTCCAGCGCGCGCGGGTCGATGTCGCGCAGCACCGCGCGTGTGCCGGGATGGTCGCGCACGGCCTCCAGCAGGTACGGGGCGGGGCCGGCGGCCACGTCGGCCACCACGGGCGGCGCGTCGCCGGGATGGGCCTGGATGGCCTCCACCACGGCCCGCCGGGCCAGCTCGCGGATGTCGCGGAACGCCTCGCAGGTGGGCCGTGACAGCAGCCGCCGGTCCAGCGCGACCCCCAGCGGGGAGCGCCCGGACGGCCGGTTGGCGTACACGTGGTCCATGAACGCGCCGCTGTCGAAGCCCTGCCGGTAGCCGGTGCGCAGGCCGTCCGACAGGAGCGCCCCGCCACGGTTGGCCAGCCGGAGGGCGGCGAACCGCCAGGCGCGCGGCGATGTGCGCGGGAGGTCCCGCGTGAGGTCGGCGAACGCCGGGAGCGCGACCTCAGCCAAGGTAGCGGGGTGTTTCCGCCAGCTCGCGGACCCGGTACAGCTCGTGCGCCTCGGCGGCGAGCCGGTCGCCCACCGGCCCGGACAGCGCGGCCAGCAGGTGCTTTGTGCGCTCGGTGTCGGCCCGCACCTCGCGGATCACCTCCGCGTCCTCATCGGTGACCGCGGCGTCGGCGTACACCGACAGCAGCTGCTCGAAGTGGTCGAGCGATCCCAGGGCGTACCCCACGATCTCGTCCATCGTGTGGAGCTCTTCGATGCGGTCGTAGATCGCCTCGCCCTCGTCCGGGCAGACGTAGCGATCGGGGTCCACGCCGTGGGCCGCCGCGCGCTCGCGGAACATCATCATGTGCCGCGCGTTGTCCCCCACCACGGTCGCCAGCAGCGCCTTGAGGGCCGGGTCCTCGGTGCCCGGCACGCGGGCGGAGAACAGGTCGACCCAGGCGCGCATGCCGTACGCGTGGCGGGCGAACACGCGACCGAGGAGTGCGGGGTCGGCGAGGACCCGCCTGAGCTCATCCCGGTTCTGCAGTGCCATGTGCCTCAGCCATTCACTCTGGGAAACGCGCGTCTTCTGAAGTAGCAACATACTTGACCTCGACGCCGCCCGCCATCGTGTTGGACACCCAGCAGACCTTGGCCGCGCGCTCCATCAGGTGCTCCCATTCGGCCAGCGGCAGCGCCGCCCGCGCGTGCACCGTGAAGGCTCGGTAGCGGGGCTCCCGACCGGCCCGCTCCGCCTCCACGGTCACGCGCAGCCCGGGCAGGTCCAGGTCCCGTTTGGTGGCGACCCACCGCAGGGCAAGGCAGAAGCAGGAGGCCAGCGAGGCCACCAGGAGCTCGGTGGGCATGGGGCCGGTATCGCCGCCGCCCTCGGAGGGCGGCTCGTCCACGCGAATGGTGTGGCCGCGCATGTCCACGTCCACGGCCCAGCCGTCGAGGTGGGTGGCCGTCGCCGAGATCGCCATCAGTGGGCCTCCACCGGGTGTCGTTGCGCCAGGAATGCGGCGTAGGCCTGCTCGTGCTGGGCGGCGCTGCGTGCCCACCCGAAGCCGGCGGCGGCCTCGGGTCCGGCCGCCGCGAGCTCGCGGGCCAGCTCCGGGTCGGACGCCACCCGGCCCAGCGCCTCCGCCAGCCGGCCGGCGTCGCCCACGGGCACCAGCAGGCCGCTGCGCTCGTGGTCGATGAACGTCCGGAACACGTCCAGGTCGGAGGCCACCACCGGCACGCCGCAGGACATGGCCTCCAGCGCCGCCAGCCCGAAGCCCTCCTTCACCGAGGGGAACGCGAAGACGTCGGCGCCGCGGTAGAGGTCCAGCAGTTCGTCGTCGCCCACGGGCCCCAGGATCCGCACGTCATCGGCGCACCCAAGCTGGTCCAGGCGCCGGTCGAAGCGCTCGCGCTCGTCCCGGTAGTCGAACAGCGTGGCGCCGCCCGCGAACACCAGCAGCGGGCGTTCCTGCGGCGCCGCCTCGCGGAACCGGGCGAAGCCCTCCAACAGGGTGACCGAGCCCTTGCGCGGCTCGATGCCGCCCACGGTGAGCACCGCGAACCGGCCGGTGAGCCCGTGCCGCGACCGGGCGGCGCGCCGCTCGGCGGCGTCGGGTGCCGCGGCGAAACGGGCCGTGTCGACGCCGTTGCCCACCAGGCCCGCGCGCACGCCGAACTCCTCGCGCAGCCGCTCCACCCAGGGCTCCGATACGCACACCACCAGGTCCGGGTCCGCGATGGAGCGGTCCTGGCACTCGATGAGCGACGTGCTCTTGAAGTCGTCGACGTGGTGGACGGTGCGCACCACGTGCGGCAGCAGGCCCTCGTCGCGCAGCGCCAGGGCGGCGTTCGCCGACAGGCAGTCCTCGCTGTGGGCGATGTCCGGCAGGCCCTCGGCGGCCAGCAGCTCGCGCAGCCCGTCGCGGTACGCCGCCATCATCCCGTGGATGCGGTCGTCGAACTCCGCCTCGGTGGGGTCGTGCCGGATGAGGTGGACCGGGACGTGGGTGTCGCGGAACAGCGATTCGCCGGTGCGGGCGAGCGCCACCAGCTCCACGCGGTGGCCGCGCGCGGCGAGGGCCTCGGCGACGGCGATGGCATGCACCACGCCGCCCCGGGGCCGCACCGAGTAGGTGAGGACCATGACGTGCACGGGGGTCAGTCTCCCAGAACGGCCCGCATCGCCAGGCGGGCGGCGGCGGCGTTGGAGGGCGCCACCGTCACGCCGGCGTCGCGCAGCGCGGCCTCCTGGCGGCCCGCGTCCTGGGGGTCGCCCGGCGTGCCGCACACATGGGCGATCACGGGCACCCGGCCCGCGAGACGCGCCAGCGCCGGGGCCAGCTCGGCCGCGGGGTCGGGATGCGCGCCGTGGCCGAGCACCACGTCCAGCAGCACGCAGCCCAGGGCCTCGTCGGCCTCGGCGTCGGCCAGCATCTCCAGCCGCACCGCGAGGTCCACCATGGGGTGCGGCCGGCCGCGGGTGTACTCCTCCTCGCCCAGGTCGAGCACGGTGTGCCCGCCGGGCGGGGCCGGGTGGTGGCTCACGTTCCCGGCGATGGCCATGTGCGGCTCCAGGATGGTGAGCGCCTCGTGGGCCAGGGATCCGCCGGAGTACAGGCCCAGCAGGTTGCGGCCCGTCGCACGCGTCCACCGCTCGTCCGACGGGACGGCCGGACGCTCCGGCGCCGGGACACCGGCCGCCGCGTACGCGCCGTCCTCCAGCGTGGCGTGCACCTCGAACGGGGCGGGACCGCCCTCCCACCCCACGAACGCCGCCACCACGCGCACTCCGGGCGGCACGGCCTCACCGAGGGTCTGCACCACCTCGGGCGACGGCGGCTTGCTCACAAGGAACAGCGTCTCGGTGGCGGGGTCCTCGGCGAGCATGCGCATCGCCTGGCGGAACATGATCCCGCCGACGTCCTTCGAGAGATCGCGTCCGCCCACCCCGATGATCTGCGACACCCCGGTCCCGGCGGCCTCTAGCAGGCACGCGGCCTCCTGGGCGCCGGTCCCGGCGGCCGCCACGATCCCGACGGGCCCGCGCCGCACCACGTTCATGAACCCCAGCCCGATGCCGCCGAGCATCGCGGTGCCGCACCCGGGCCCCATCACCAGCAGGTCCTTGGCCTCACCGCGGAGCTTGAGCTCCACCTCGTCCTCGACCGAGACGTGGTCGGAGAACAGGAACACGTGCATCCCGGACGTGAGCGCCCGGTGCGCCTCGAGCGTGGCGTACTCCCCGGGCACGGACACCAGCGCCACGTTCGACCCCGGCTGAGCCGTGAACGCCGCGGTGAGCGTCCGCGGAGCAGCGACCTCGGCGGCCCCACCGGCGGCGGACTCCAGGGAGACGAGCCCCTGCTCAGCGGCGTCCAACGCAGCGGCGGCAACGCCGTCATCGGAGGTATTCACAGCAATCACGACGTCACCGGGCCCGGCGTCGACCTGGGCACCCATCGCCGCAAGCGCTTCGAGATTCGCGGGCGTCCCCATGGCCACCTCGGCAGCCTCGACCCCATCGGTCGAGCGAATCCCGCGAGCGATCCCCATGAGCCGCATCGAGTCGGCATACCGCCCTCGAATAACCCGTGTCTGCCAGCTCATCGGACTTCCTTCCCTTGGCCAGCGGTCGTTCCGGGACCGCTCCACGTCGGCGAGTTCATGGCGCAGGAGGCGACCATCAGTACCCTCGCGCACCACCGACCAGGACGGCACGGCAGCCCTTGCGGACGGCGAGGACCAAATGAGGGCGACCCATGGATGGGGAGCTGGGCTCAGTGGCAGCGCAGCCGTAAGGCGTGGTTCCTGGGGCCAACGCCCCCGGACGCGCCATGGGCAGCGCTTGCGCGAGTCGACCAGGCGATGAGAAGCCCCGAACCCCGACCACCCCGGACCACGCCGAGCCCGAACCACTTCCAACCCCGAACCGCGCCAAGCCCGAACCCCGAAAACGAAACGGCATCTACGCCGCCTCCGCCAAAGCCGACGGGCCTTCCGCGTCCGGGACGATCCAGGTTCCCGAGGTGCCGGCGATGGCGGCGGTGATCTGCTCCGGGGAGGTGATGATGGCCCGCCCGCCGGCCTCGGCGAACGCGGCGCCCGATTCCACCTTCGGGCCCATGGAGCCCGGGGGAAACTCCCCCTCGTCCAGGTGGCGCAGGGCCTGGGCGACCGTGAGGCGGGCGACCGACCGCTGCCAGCGGGTGCCGAAGTCCAGGGCCACGCGGTCCACGCCGGTGACCATCAGGAGCGTGTCGCACCCGGCGGCCTCGGCGAGCACCAGGGAGGTGCGGTCCTTGTCGATGACCGCCTCCACGCCCACGGTGGAGCCGTTGGCCGCCACGGGGACGCCACCGCCGCCGCCGGCGATGACCAGGGTGCCGCGGTCGGCGAGCATCCGGATGCGGTCGCACTCCAGGATCTCCAGCGGACGGGGGCTGGGCACCAGGCGCCGCCAGCCGCGGCCGCTGTCGGGGCCCACGGTCCAGCCGTCCGAGGAGGCGCGCTTGAGCGCCTCCGCCTCCCCGTAGTACGGGCCGATGGGCTTCGCGGGGTTCGCGAACGCGGGGTCGTCGGTGTCCACGCGCACGCGGGTGATCACCGCGGCGGTGGGGACGTGGGGGGCGACCTCGGCGATCGCCTGCTGGAACAGGTAGCCCAGCATCCCCTGGGTCATGGCCACCAGGGCGTCCAGCGGCAGGGCCGGCACCTCGCGCATGGACGCGCGCTGCTGGATGGCGAGCGCCCCCACCTGCGGTCCGTTGCCGTGGGTCACGATCACCTCGTGCCCGGCGGCGTGCAGTTCGACGACCGCCGAGGCGACCGTGCGGGCGTTCTGGAGCTGCTCCTGCCAGGTGCCCCGCTGGCCCTCGCGGGCCAGCGCGTTGCCCCCGAGGGCGACGAGGATGCGCATGCGGCCGGCCGGCCTACGACCCACGGATGGCGAGCCAGATTGCCCGCGCCGGCACGTCGCCGGGGTTGGACCAGGCGTGGCGGCAGGTGGTCCGGAAGTGGATGGAGTCGCCCTCGACGAGGTCGTAGACCTCGTCGTCGATGACGAAGGTCATCTCTCCCTCCAGCACCAGCACCAGCTCCTCGCCGGGATGCACCATGGGGTCCGGGCCGGAGTCGGCTCCCGGCTCCAGGGTCGCCTCGGCGCCCGCGACGAAGAACGGGCCGTACCGCCCCGAGATGTTGGCGAGCGACAGCCCGCGCTTGCTGGTGTACAGCGTCGCGCGCTGGTCGGCGCGCACCACGGTCACCGGCCGCAGCGGGTCGGACTCCTCGATGAAGTAGCTCACGGTCTTGCCGAGCGCGGCCGCGAGCTTCATGAGCGTCGCGATCGTGGGCGTGATCCCGCCCTTCTCGATCTTGTGGACCGCGGCGGGCGACAGCCCCGCCCGTCCGGCGAGCTGCTGCAGTGACCAGCCCCGCTCGGCGCGGGCCTTGGCCAGCTTGCCGCCGATCTCGGAGACGGTCTCCTCGATGGCGGCGACGAAATTCGTTGTCCCCATGCGTCTACCTCCGGAAACGGAGTGTGCACTGCATGACACGCCCTGGCAACCGACGAATGGACGGGACACGCCGCCCCCGCGGCCCTGGACGTTCCCGGAGCGTACCCGTGGCGTTTCCTGCAGTGCATGAGGGGAGACCCCGGGTCGAATGCCCCGGAAGCGGCTTCATGATCGACATTGCGGCCGTGTGCGCTTGACGCCGCGCCACGCGCCCGAGTAGACCTCCATTCACGATCCGACACGGGTCGCGGCGACCGTCCGACCCCTACGAGTCGCCGACAACGCCCCTTCAGGGAGGTAGCGGTGGCGGTAAACGAGAACCTCGCCGCGGCAAAGGCCGCGGGGACCGAGCTCTTCAACACGGCGGAGAAGATCTTCCCCGACATCAAGGCTGAGCCCGGGGAGACTGCCTACACCTTCATGCACACCGTCCCCTACGAGGGCTCGGTCGGCCTGGTGAACCTGCTCACCACGACCCGCGTGCTCCGCAAGGGATTCAAGGCGCACCTGGTCCTCTACGGACCCGGCGTGCTCATGGCCTCCGGCACCCGCGGCTTCCCGAAGGTGGGCGACGAGGCGTTCCCGGGTCACATGGCGATCAACCGCCAGATCCAGACCTTCATGGACGAGGGCGGCACGGTCTACGCGTGTCGTTTCGCCTCGGGCGCGCTCTACGGCTTCCCGGAGGACCTGCTGATGGAGGGCGTCAAGCCGTTCCACCCGCTCGACGTCCTCGACTGCGCCCTCACGGCGTGGCGGGAGCGGGCATTCCAGCTGAACACCTGGACCCTCTGAGCGGGGTTCGCCACTGATGCCCGTCGAGCGCGACGAGGCCATCGCGACCTGGCGGCGCGCGGAGGCACGCGTGTACCCCGCCGTGATGGTCAACGCCGCGCTCTACGAGCAGTACCTCGTCATGGTGCGCGCCGTCGTCGATGAACTCGACGACGTGCGCACCGAGGACGATCTGGTGATCGCCTGGAAGGAGCGCCGCGGGATCGCGGCGGAGGTGATCTCAGCCAAGCAGCCGTCCATGGGCGTGCTTATGGACGCCGACGCGGTGCGCGACGCGGCCTTCTGCCAGCGCCACCGCGACATCACCCGCGAACGGGGCAAGGACATCGCCCGCGAGCGGCTCGAGCAGGCCCGCCGTGACCAGGCCGAGTGGGTCGTCCTCTTCGAGGACGTCACGCCCTTCGGCTCGCACAGGCTCGAGATGCACGTGCGCACGGGCCGCGCGATCCACGCCTCCAGCAAGGTCGATCTGGACAAGCCGACCCCCGAGTACTCCCTCGAGGTGGTCCAGCTGGACCCTGACAACGGCGCGTGGCTCCTCGACCGGCCCCCTCTCATGACGAGCCAGCGGTACGCCACCGAACAGGAGTGGCAGGTGCGTATCGACCAGGCCCGCACCACTTTCGGGAGACTGACGTGACGACGCACCCCAAGAAGATCATCGACGCGCACTGCCACATCGGTGAGATCCCGCCGTGGAAGTTCTACGACCTCGAGCACCCCGTGAAGCCGACGGTCTACGACTACCGGAACGTCGACGAGTTCATCAAGAACCACATGGACCGCTTCAAGGTGGAGCGGGCCATGGTGATGTCGAACTACGGCGTGCCCATCCACGAGCTCTCGTTCGACCTGAACGAGGTGGTCATGGACGCCACCGCCAAGAGCGACCGCATCCTGGGCGCCCTGTGGGTGTCGTTCCTGCCGCGCAACGCGGAGCTCACCCGGAAGGCGCTGTCCTACGCCGGCGAGAAGGGCATGGTGGCGCTGAAGACCACCTTCCTGCTCGGCGGCAACCCGGACCCCAACACGTGGGACGAGGAGACCAAGGCCCTCGCCGACGAGTGCTTCGACGTCGCCGAGAAGCACGACCTGATCTTCCACTTCCACACCAGCCCCGGCGGCAGCTCGGACATCAACAACTTCATCCCGATGGTCGAGCAGTACGGCAAGCGCGTGAAGATCTACCTCGTCCACTTCGGCGGCGGCGTGTCCGGCCACATCAAGCTGGTCCCGAAGTTCCTCAAGTGGGTGGAGGAGGGCTACAAGGTCTACACCGACACCTCCTGGGCGGTCGGCTTCGGCGCCAGGTGGCTGCTCACCGAGATCGAGCGCACCGGCATCGGCGGCGACCGGGTGTTCTTCGGCTCCGACGAGCCCTGGTCGGACTTCGACAGCGAGTACTGGAAGCTCAACGGGATCCGCGACATCTCCCAGGAGCTCAAGGACCGCGTGTTCTGGCGCAACTACGAAGAGCTGTTCGAGGGTAAGGGCTAGCCCCATGACCACCCTCGCCCTCGACGACCGGCGGCTGCTGGTCGAGCTGCAGTCACTGGGGGTGCGCGTCGATGACGCGCGCTCAACCCCCGAGGAGATCCAGGGCCGGCGCGGAGGCGCCGGCCCCTCGGATCTCGGGTTCATGTGGGTGCGCGGCCTCCCCATCACCGTGCCCATGCACGGCGAGGTTGCCTCGCGGTCGCCGTACACGCTGCGCATCACCGACGCCGGCGGCGAGCTGTGGTGCGGTGACGACCTGGTGGGCCCGGCGGTGCTGCCGCCGCGGCCGAAGATCTACGACATGGTCACCAAGGACGGCATCCCCTACTGGAAGATCGCCCTCCTGCACCTGGACTCCATCGCGTCCACGGTGGTGCAGAAGTGCATCTACTGGGGCACCCACGAGCAGTGCCACTTCTGCGGCATCGAGCTCACCCGCGGGGAGCGCACCATCCCGGTGAAGACTCCGGAGCAGCTCGCCGAGGTGGCCGCCGCGGCCAAGGAGCACGACGGCGCGGTGGACGTGACCCTCACCACCGGATCGGTGAACCGCACGGACCGCGGCGCCCTGTACATCAGCAAGTGCGCGTCGGCCATCAAGGACGCCTGCGGCCTGCCGGTGCAGGTGCAGTTCGAGCCGCCGGACGACCTGTCGGTGCTCGACGAGGTGCACCGGGCCGGCGTGGACGCGGTGGGCATCCACCTGGAGACCTTCGACCCGGAGGTCCTCGCGCGGATCGCCCCGGGCAAGGCGGCCCTCGGGATGGAGGGCTACTTCCGCACGTGGGAGCGGGCCGTGGAGGTGTTCGGCCGCGGCAGCGTGACCACCTACGTCATCCTCGGCATGGGCGAGCGGCCCGAACTGATCGAGGAGGGCTGCCGCCGCGCCATCGAGATGGGCGTGTACCCCTTCGTGGTGCCGCTCAAGCCGGTGGTGGGAACGCTGCTGGAGGACGCCACCCCGCCGGATCCCGACTACGTGGCGTCGATCTACAAGAGCGTGTCGGCGATGCTCGCCGATCACGGGATGGACCACATGGACGCCAAGGCCGGGTGCGCGCGTTGCCAGGCGTGTTCCGGGCTGTCGGCGTGGGAGCGGCTGTTCCGGAAGGAGCAGGTGCGTGAGATCGCCCGGCAGCTCGACGACAACCGGTAGGGCCACCGTCCGGCTGGCCGTGTCCCACTGGGACATGGACGGGCACTTCGCGGTGCGCCGGACGGTGTTCGTGGAGGAGCAGGCGATCTTCTCCGGCTCGGACGTCGACGACCGCGACTTCGAGCCGGGGACGCTCCATGCCGTCGCCACCACCGGGGACCTGGTGGTGGGGGCGGTGCGCCTCTACCCCACCGACGACGCGGGGAACTGGCGCGGGGACCGGCTGGCGGCGCTGGCCGACCACCGCACCCGCGGCACGCTCGGCGCCCGGCTGGTGCGCTTCGCGGTCGCCACGGCCGGCCGGCACGGCGGCACGCGCATGGACGCGCTCATCCAGATGCCGAACGTGCGCTTCTTCTCGGCGCTGGGCTGGGAGCCGTGCGGCGAGCTCGCGGTGTACCACGGCGTTCCGCACCAGCCCATGGACATCCCGCTCAGCCCAGGCCCGTGAGGGGCTCCGCCCCGAGGTCCCAGACGTCGGCGACCGACCCGCCGGCGGCGAGCCGCAGCGTGCGCCCCGCGTCGAAGGTGCCGCACGGCGCGCACACCAGCCCGCGCGGCGCGAACAGCGCGCAGGCCGCCTCCACCGATTCCGGCCGGGCGGCGAACACGAACCCGAAGCTCGGGAACGTCCCGAGCCACCGCTCCAGCGCGACCCCCTCCGGCCGCGGCAGGCGGTCCAGGTCGAGCGTCGCCCCGCAGGCGGCCAGCTCGATCATCTGCAGCAGCGACCCCGCGACCCCCGGCATCGACACGTCCCGCGCGGCGTGGACCAGCCCGGCCTCCGCGGCCGCCACGATGGCCTCGCCGTCGGTGCGCAGCAGCTCCGGGTCCCGGGTGCGCAGCGACGAGAAGTACGGCCCGGCGGCGCGGTACTCGCCCTCCAGGCAGAACGCCGCCAGCAGCACGTCCCCGGGCCGCGCGGCCGACGCGCGCAGCGGCGCGCGGGTGGTGCCGGTGATGGCGGCCGACACCGCCGGGGCGCCGCCGATCGTGAGGTGCCCGCCCACCGCCGGCACCCCGAACAGCGCCGATGCCCAGGCGATGCCGTCCAGCACCCGCCCCGCGTGCTCGCGGTCGGGGCTCACCACCGTGTCGAGCAGCGCCAGCGGCCGGCCACCCATCGCCCGCACGTCGGCGACGTTGGTGGCCACGCACGCCGCGCCGGCGCCGAACGGGTCCAGCTCGCAGAACCGCGGGGCGATCGCCTCCGCGCAGAGCACCAGCCAGCCGTCGCCGTGGGGTACCAGCGCCGCGTCGTCCCCGTCGGCGTCGCCCAGCCGGGCGACCGCGGCGAGCTCGCGCTTGTCGTGCAGGGCCGGGGCGTCGCGCACGAGCGCGGCGAGGTCGTCGAGGTGTGTCATGCCGGCACATACAACCATCGGATGCGGGAGCGTGGATGCCTGAGGCCTTCGAGCGGGTGTCGGTGATCAACCTGGGGCTGGAGGGCTTCGCCGACGCGGCGCGCGACCAGGGCGCCCCCGCCACGAATGTCGACTGGCGGCCGCCGGCCGGCGGCGACCCCGACGTGCTGGCGGTGCTCGAGCGCCTGTGGGGCCGGCACGGCGACCGCATCGCGGCCGCGAACGCCGAGGCCACGGCCCGCATCGAGGCCTGCCGGCCGATGGCCGTGGGGGTGCGCCGCGCCGGGGACGAGCTGCCCTGGCTGGGTGAGGGCCCCCGGCGCCTGCTGCACTCGGGGCCGCCCATCACCTGGGACCGGGTGTGCGACCCGCAGCGCCGCGCGATGGCCGCCGCGGTGGTGTTCGAGGGGTGGGCGCCGGACCGCGAGGCCGCGTACCGGCTGCTGGAGGACGGCGCCGTGGAGCTGGGCAGCGGCAACGAGCACGGCCACGTGGGCCCCATGACCGGCGTCTGCTCGCCGTCGATGGCGGTGTGGCTGGTGGAGGACGCCGACGCCGGGGTCCGGGCCTGCTCCACGCTGAACGAGGGGCCCGGCGACACCCTGTGGTTCGGGGTGGGCGGTGACGTGGCCATCGAGCGCCTGCGCTTCTTCCGCGACACCGCGGGCCCGCTGCTGGACCGGCTCATCGCGCGGTGCGGGCCGGTGGACGTGTTCGGCATGGCCGCGCAGGGCCTGAACATGGGCGACGAGCTGCACATGCGCAGCCAGGGCACCGGGAACCTGCTCATCCGGCACCTGGTCCCGGGCTTCGCCGCGCTGGGCGGTGAGGAGACCGCCGCGTTCATCGCCGGCAACCACCACTTCTTCCTCACGCTCACCATGGCCGCCGCCAAGTGCGCGTCCCAGGCCGGCCAGACCGTGCCGGGCAGCTCGGTGGTGTCGCTCATCTCGCGCAACGGCACCGACATCGGCGTGCAGCTGGCCGGGCTGCCGGGCCGGTGGTTCACGGGCCCCGCCGCGCCGGTGCAGGACGCCCTGCTGCGCGAGGGCTACACCGAGGCCGACGCGGCGCTCGACATCGGCGACTCGGCGGTCATCGAGACCATCGGGCTGGGCGGCATGGCGGTCGCCGCCGCCCCCACCGTCGCCTCGTTCTTCGGCGGCACCGCCGCCGACACCGCGGCGCGGGTGCGCGAGATGGCCGAGATCTGCGTGGCCCGCTCGCAGCGGTTCACGCTGGCGCCGCTGGATGGCGTGGGCACCCCGGTGGGCATCGACGCCCGCCTGGTGGTGGAGCTGGGCATCACCCCGCAGATCACCACGGGCGTGCTGCACAACTCCAGCGGGGCCGGGCAGATCGGCGCGGGCATCGCCCACCAGCCGGTGCCGCCGTTCCGCAACGCCATCGCCGGGCTGGCGGACGCGCTGGACGCCGCCTGAGCATGCGCGCGGTCCTGGCCGGTCCGGCTGCGCGCCGGGCCGTTGCCACGACCGGCGACGGCGTGGTGGAGGTGCCGCTGCGCCGCGGCGCCTACCTGCGGCTTGGCGCGGAACTGTTGATGGTGGTGCCCCACCGGGCGCCGGTGGGGCCGCTCACGCTTCTGGTGGCGGGGCTGGGGGAGCCGGGCTGGGAGGAGGGCGACGCGGTGCGGGTGGACGGGCGCACGCTGGTGGTGGCCGGCACGATCATCGACCTGGGCGGTGCCCGCCCGTGGGACGCCGCCGATCCCGGCCCACTGCGCGACGGCTGGCGGGACGCCCTGGGTGCGGCGGTCGCCGCGGTCCCGGTACCGGACGCCGCGCTGACCCCCGGCTTGGACGCCCTCGCGAGGGATGACGCGGAGACGGGCGCCGCGCTGCTGGCCGGGCTGGGCGAGGGGCTCACCCCCGCCGGCGACGACGTGCTGTGCGGGTACGCCGGATGGCGGCACGCCGAGGGTGAGCCGGTGGAGCTGGTGTCTCGGTGCGCGCACCGGACCTCCCCGGTGAGCCTGGCCTACCTGCGGTGCGCCGAGCGCGGTGAGCTGCCGGAGGCGGCGGCGCTGGTGCTGGCGGCGATCCGGGCGGGCGACGCCGCGCTCGCGGCCCGGCGGGCCGAGGCCCTGCGCACGTGGGGCGCCACGTCGGGAGCCGCGCTGCTGTGGGGCATGGCCGCCGCGGCCGCTCCCGTCGATCGCCGGAGCGGCCGATGACACGGTGAGTGCCCGCCGGGTGCAACGCCCGGACGGGGTCGCGCAGAGAACGGGGCATGGAACACCTCACCGATGCACAGATCCTCGCCGGCTGCGGCGAGGACCCGGCGTCCTTCGCGACGCTGATCGAGCGGCACCACGTCGATCTGCACCGCTACGCGGCCCGCCGCGTGGGGGCCGACGACGCCGACGACATCGTCGCCGAGACGTTCGCGACCGCCTACCGGCGCCGTGACCGCTTCGACCCGCGGCGCGGCGACGCACGCCCGTGGCTGTTCGGGATCACCACGAACCTGCTGCGGCAGCATCACCGCTCCGAGTCCGCCCGCCTTCGCGCCCATGCGCGGCACGGCGTGGATCCGGTGGCCGCACCGCCCGACGCGCCTCGGGACCCCATGGGCCCCGAGGTGGCACGCGCGCTCGCGGCCTTGAAGCCGAAACACCGAGACGTGCTGTTCCTGCATGCCGTCGCCGAGCTCTCCATCCCGGAGATCGCCGAGGCGATGGACGTCCCCACCGGGACGGTTCGCAGCTGGCTCTCACGCGCCCGTGCCCGGGCGCAGCGCGAGCTGTCCGCCCCCGTTCCCGGCCCGCTCACCGACCCCCGATCGGAGATCGCCTGATGCCCCGCACCATCGACGACCTGACCCGCGACTTCCGCGCCACGCAGCGCGGTCCCCTCCCCGACGCCGTGGAGACCATCCTGCGGCACGCCACCACCCCCGACCCCCGGCGGAGCCCCGCGGCCCGCCGGCCCCTGCCGCGCCGGCGGCTCGCGCTCGTCCCCGCAACGTGCGCGGCCGCCGGGGCGGTCGCCGCCGGAATCCTGCTCTGGCCCGGCGGCGGCACCGGCGGCGGGGTGCTCGACCGCGCCGCGGCCGCGGTGGCCCCAGCCGACGCCATCCTCGAGCTGCGCGCCTCGGTCACCGAGGAGCGCCTCGGCCCGGACGGCTCGTGGACGCTGGACGGCACAAGCACCGTCGTCAGCCGCGCCCTGTTCGAGGACGATCGGAACACGAGGGCGCGTTTCGTCTCCACCGGAGCCGGACGGCCCGCCGACGACTCGGGCTTCGTGGTGGCCGACGGCGGCACCGTCCGCTTCGAGGCGCTGCAGCCCGACGGGTCGGTCTCCGCGGAGGCGGTCCCCGGCGACAAGGTGCTCTCGGACTTCAGCCTCCCGGGGCTGCTGCGTGACGACTACGCCTCGGGCCGCATGGAGGTCGCCGAGCGGACCGGCGACACGCTCATGCTGCGCGCGACCGCCCCGCCATGCGCCACGCAGACGTTCTTCAGTGAGGTCGTGGTGGACGCCCGGACGTTCCGGCCGCGCACCGCGGTGAGCTACGACCTGTGCAGCGCCGAGGAGGGCCGGGCGCCGACGGCCCAGGAGCGTGTGACCTGGCGCTTCGACGCGGTCCGGTCGCTGCCGGCAACGCCGGCGAACATCGCGCTGCTGAAGGTCGGCGGCTGACCTGGCCCCGTGTGGCGCCGGCACCACCGGCGCCACACGGGGTCCGCCTCAGTCCGCGACGCCGGCCAGGGCGACCACACGGGTGGGCCGCACGCGCACCAGCAGCTCGCCCTCCACGGCGTTGCGCCGCCCGTACGACTCCGCGAGCTCGGCGCCCATGTACCGGGCGGCGATGCGCGTGGCCCACGGCAGCATCTCCCCGAGGTCCCGGCTCACCTCCGCCACGCCGTCCACGCGGACGTAGTCGAAGGGCGGAGTCTCCCGGTCCACGCAGACCGACACGCGCGGGTCGCGCAGGATCGCCCGTCCCTTCGCGGTCTCGGCCCCGGTGTTGAACACCAGCGAGCCGTCGTCGTCCACCACGAACCAGATGGGGACCACCAGCGGCGACCCGTCCCGGCGCACCACGGCGAGCTTGCCGGTGCGGGTGCCCGCCGACAGGAACTCCCGGACCTCGTGCTCGGGCATCTCCCGCGCCATGCGCTCAGATCTTCTTCTGGAGGATCAGCTGCGTGCAGCGGAACAGCGCGATGCGGTGGCCCTGGGCGTCCCTGACCTCGGCGTCCCACACCTCGGTGGTGCGCCCGCCGTGCACGCGGGTGGCGTCGCAGGTGAGCACCCCGTCGCGCGCGGTGCCCATGAAGTTGGCCTTCAGCTCCAGGGTGGTGAAGCCCGGGCCGTCCTCGGGAAGGCCCAGCCAGCACCCGAAGCCGCAGGCCGTGTCGGCGAGGGCCACCACGCTGGCCGCGTGCAGGTAGCCGTTGGGCGCCATGAGCCCGGCGTGCACCTCCATGCGGGCCCGTACCGCGGGCCCGTCGGCCTCGAGCACCTCCACGCCCAGCAGGCCGGGCAGGGCCTCACGGGCGGCGAGGTTGAGCGCGGCGAGCCGTTCGCTCATGGCGCCTCGCAGACCAGGACCAGCTGCTCGCCCCGCACCTCCACCACCAGGGCGCCACGCGCTCCGCCGTCGGCGTCGGCCCAGCGCAGCACGGCGTGGGCGCCCTTGAGCTGCGGATCGGCCCACTCGCGGCCGGCGACCGCCACGCGGTGGGCGGCGGCCACGGCGCCGGCGCCGTCGGCCCGGCCGTCGGGCCCCAACCAGGCCGCGTCATCGCGAAGCAGGCGTCCCAGCGCGGCACCGTCCGCGCGGTGCAGCGCGTCGAGGGCGGCGGCCACCACGGGCGCGGACCGGCGTTCCCGGTCCGCGTCGGTGGGGTGGCCCGCGCTCACGGCCGGATGTGCGCCGAGGGCTCCACGGAACGCTCGAAGAACTCCTGGTGCTCCGGGTTGAGCAGCGCGGGAGCCTCGTCCACCAGCTTGGAGATCACGCCGATCCGCTCGTCACGGGTGTGGTCGGCGATCGCCTTCCAGCCCTGGGACTGCCCGTCGTCACGGCCGTCGGAGAGGTCCGCCATGGTCATGGCGATCTTCTCCGTGGCGCCAGGGCGGCACAGGAAGTCGTGGGCGTCCACCACGAGCACCAGCCGGATCCACGGCTGCGCGCCGTGCTCACGGGCGTTCTTGGTCCAGTCGGGTGACATGTGGGGGGCCAGGCTCTCCACCAGCGCCGTCCATGCGGCCGCGTCCTCGCTCATTCAGATCCTCTCCAGCAGCTCGCGCTTCTTGGTCTGGAATTCGTCCTCGGTGATGTGCCCCTCGTCGCGCAGCTTCGCGAGCTCGCGAATGGTGTCCGTGGGGGACTGCTCGGGCTTCGGCGCGACGGCCGGCCCCTTCCACAGCTGCCCCACGTCCTGCGCGGCCTGCTTGGCCAGCTTGGAGGCCTGCTCGGCGACCCGCTGGACCTCGTCCACCAGCTCACGCATGGCGCGCTTGGCATCGGTCTGGGAATCCATGAGCCCAGCGTACCCGCTGGGCGACGGGACGGCTCGCGCTTCCGCGAGTCGGTAAATTGTGCCGTCTGCGACGAAGGGGGTCGGGGTGATCGCTGGGGGAGCTCCCAAGCAATCGAACGGGCGCACGCGCCAGCTGCGGCACGACGAGGTGCTGGGCCGGTGGCCGGTGCTGAACGAGAACTGGGCGCTCAGCATCGAGCGCTCACGCGAGGTCACGGCGGCGCCGGGCGGGCCGCCCACCAACGGCATCGACCCGCTCACCGCGATCAACCGGCACATGGGCCTGCCCGACGACTACGGTCGCGACGCCGTCAAGCAGGCCCTCACCGGAAGCTGACCGAACGTCTCACCATGTGGGCGTTCCGGTGCCGTCCGCTGCTAGATTCCGGATCGTGAACCCGGAAACGACCACTCCGGAGGAGCACCGCTCGAGCCTCGCCAGGATGGCGGCCGAGTCGCTGCTGGCCATGGCCTCGTCGGTCGAGCGCGATCTCGACCGCCACGCCGCCGAGTTCGGGATCTCCGACGCCAAGCTCGAGGTCCTCGAGGTGCTGTCGTGCTGTTCCGGCCGGCGCGCCTGCCTGTACGCGCTGGGTGACCGCCTGGGCGTCACGCGCCCCAACATCACCAAGCTGGTGGACGGGCTCGAGCGCCAGGGCCTGGTGGAACGCCGTCCGCACCCCGACGACCGGCGCATGGTCCACGCCCAGCTCACCCCCGAGGGCGCCGCCATCGCGAGTCGCGCGCTGCCCGGGCGGGTACACCGACTCGAGCAGCTGTGGTCGCAGCTGGACGACGAGGAGCTGGAGGTGCTGGTGGGACTGCTCATGCGCACCGCCGCGCGGACCTGCGGCGAGGCAGCCGCCCACACGGCCTGAGCGGGACCGCCGACGGCCCCCGACGGCCGCGGCCCGCCGTGCCGAGCCGCCTGCCGCCGTGGACCACCTCGGTCCCGGTGCTGGCCCTGATCGCCCTGGTGGTCACCTGGGGCCGGGACCTGCCGGTGCTCGTCGTGATCGTGGTGGGCGTGGTGCTCGCCGTGACCGTGGTGGCCGCCGTCCACCACGCGGAGGTGGTGGCCCACCGGGTGGGCGAGCCGTACGGCTCCATCGTGCTGGCCGTCGCGGTCACGGTGATCGAGGTGGGGCTCATCGTGGCCCTCATGATCTCCGGCGGCCCCGAGGCGAACGCCCTGGCGCGCGACACCGTCTTCGCTGCGGTGATGATCACCTGCAACGGCATCGTGGGGATCGCCCTGTTCGTGGGCGCGCTGCGCTACGGGCTCACGCACTTCAACGCCGAGGGCTCGGGGTCGGCCCTGGCGACGGTCGCCACCCTGGCCGCCACCTGCCTGGTCCTGCCGGCGTACACCACCAGCGCCATCGGGCCGGTCTTCTCCACCGCGCAGCTGGTGTTCGCGTCCGTGGCGTCCCTGGCCCTGTACGGGCTGTTCATCGGCACCCAGACCGGCCGGCACCGGGACTTCTTCCTGCCGGTCACCCCGGAGGGCGCCGTCCTGGAGGAGGACGCGCACGCCGACCCGCCGCCGGCGCGGGCGGCGTGGACGAGCCTGGGACTGCTGGTGGCGGCACTGGTGGCCGTGGTGGGCCTGGCGAAGGTGGTGTCGCCGTCGGTGGAGTCCGCGGTGGCCGACGCCGGCCTGCCGAACTCGTTCGTGGGCGTCGTGATCGCCCTGCTCATCCTGGCGCCCGAGACGCTCGCCGCGACGCGCGCGGCGCTCAAGGACCGCATGCAGACCAGCCTCAACCTGGCCTACGGATCGGCGATGGCGAGCATCGGGCTCACCATCCCGGCCATCGCCATCGCATCCTCGTGGATCGAGGGCGATCTGGTGCTGGGCCTCGGCGAGACCCAGATCGTGCTGCTGGTGCTCACCATGTTCGTCTCGGCCCTCACGGTCATCCCGGGGCGGGCGACCCGCCTGCAGGGCGGGGTGCACCTGGTGCTGCTCGCGGCGTTCGTCTTCCTGGCGATGAACCCCTAACCGGCACCCCAGAGGGCCTCGACGGTCGTCTCGAGCGTTCCGGCCACCCGGAGGGCCAGATACACCGACGGGGCGTAGTCCCCGGTCTCCATGGAGATGATCGTCTGGCGGCTCACGCCGGCGGCGCTCGCCAGGTCCTGCTGGGTCAGGCCCAGCTCGCGGCGGCGGGCGCGCACCAGCTCACCCGCCGCCCCGTCGGCGGTGTCGGCCCGCACAGAGCCCCCCTGCCGGCCCATCAGTCCTGCTCCGCGCCGGCCTCCGCGGCGAGCTGGCGACGCCGCGCCCGCGTGCGGGCGGTCAGGATGGCCACCCCGGCTCCGGCCCCGATGACGCCGCCGATGAGCGTGGCGCTCAGGTCCACGGCGTCGGGGTTGCCGAAGGCGTAGACGCATCCGAGGACGAACACGGGCGCCGCGGGCAGGGTGAGGACGCTCAGCACGATGCGCTTGCGCGTCCAGCGGACCAGGCGCGTCTCGACGCGCTTGCGGCTCACGTGCACCGTGGCGGGGATCATGGTGAGGTAGAACGCTCCCGCGACGATCGCGAGGAGGATGGCCGCGTCGCGGTCCGCGAACCAGATCAGCGCCGCGAGCGTCCACGGCACCAGGATCCACTGCGCCGAGGCGGCCAGGGCGATGCCCTCGTACCACCGGTAACGCTCGCGCTCGTCCTGGCCGTAGATGTCCCCGTCATGGTCGAGGACCCAGTCGGTGAGGCGGTCGAGCACCCCCGGGGCGCTCCCGCCGGCATGTGAAGTGGACATGACGCGAGTATGCGTCACGTCAACTTGACATGTCAAGCCCTATTGACGTGCGTCGGTCGCGCCCCGGCGGCGGCCCATGACCAGGCCGATCCCGGTGAGCGCCAGCAGCACCACGGCGGCGGTGACCGCCCCGCGGACCGCACCCTCGAACCCGATGCCGCTGGCGCGCGCGTACCCCAGCAGGAAGACCGGGTACGGCAGCACGTACGCCACGGTGAGCGCGGTCCGCGTGCGCGACCGACCGGGCGACTCGGTCCGCACCCCGCCGCGGCGCACGTGCATGTCCATCACGAGGATCGACAGCAGGGTGACGGCCAGCACGGCGAACAGCGCGTGCGCCGTCGCGGCGCCGGCGAACCAGACCAGCACGGCGACCAGCCACGGCAGCACGAGCCAGTGCAGCGAGGCGGCGAGCGCCGCCCCCTCGTACCAGCGCAGGCGCTCGCGCTGGTCGGTTCCGTAGAGGTCGCCGTCGCGGTCGAGGATCCAGTCGGTGAGGCGGTCCAGGCGCCGGGGGCCGTCGCCGGCGGCGGGGGAATTGGGCATGCGGAAATGATGGTGACCGCTCTGCGAGGCCGTCAAGCGGCATCCGCCCGGCGCCCCGGGCGCGGAAACGACGAGGGGCGCCCGGTGGGCGCCCCTCGTGGTCCTGCGCGTGGGTGCGGTGCCCTAGCGGGCGCCGACCGCCGCGTAGTCGCGCTTGGCCGGGCCCACGTACACCTGACGGGGACGGCTGATCTTCTGTTCCTTGTCGTTGATCATCTCGTACCACTGCGAGGTCCAGCCGGGCATGCGGCCGATCGCGAACATCACGGTGAACATCTCCACCGGGATGTTGAGCGCCTCGTAGATGAGGCCCGAGTAGAAGTCGACGTTCGGGTACAGCTTGCGCTTGACGAAGTACTCGTCCTCCAGCGCGACCTTCTCGAGCTGGACCGCGATCTCGAGGAGCGGGTTCACCCCGGTCACCGCGAACACGTCGTCGCAGGCCTTCTTGATGATCGTCGCCCGCGGGTCGAAGTTCTTGTAGACCCGGTGGCCGAAGCCCATCAGGCGCTCCTTGCCGCCCTTCACGCCCTCGATGAACGCCGGGATGTTCTCGGCCTTCTCGATGCGGCGCAGCATCTTCAGCACGGCCTCGTTGGCGCCGCCGTGCAGCGGGCCGTAGAGGGCGGCCACACCGGCGGCCGCGGCGGAGTACGGGTCCACCTGCGAGGAACCGACCGACCGGACGGCGCTGGTGGAGCAGTTCTGCTCGTGGTCCGCGTGGAGGATGAGCAGGACGTCGAGCGCCTTCACCAGACGAGGATCAGGCGACTCCTGGCCGATCATCGTGAGGAAGTTCTCGGCGTACGAGAGACCCGGCTTCGGGTCGATGTACGGCTGGCCGGCGTTGTGCCGGTAGGCGTACGCGCCGAGGGTCGCGACCTTGGCGTTCAGGCGCACGACCTGGCGGCGCTGGGCCTCGGGGTCGGTGATGTCGTTCGCGTCCGGGTACACCGGGGCGAGCGCGGCGATCGCGGCCAGGAGGATCGTCATCGGGTGGGCGTCCTTCGAGAAGCCCTCCACGACCCCGCGTACCCGCGGGTCGACGGTCAGCTCGGCAGCAATGTCCGACTCCCACTGCGTCAGCTGGGTCTGCGTCGGGAGCTCACCCTCCAGCAGGAGGTACGCGACCTCCAGGAAGTTGCTCTGCCCGGCGAGCTGCTCGATCGGGTAGCCCCGGTACTGGAGCACGCCCGCGTCGCCATCAAGGAACGTGATGGCGCTCCGACACGAGGCGGTGTTCATGAAGGCCGGGTCATAGGTCATGAGCCCGAAATCAGCGTCATCGACCTTGATCTGACGAAGGTCGGTGGCGCGGATGGTCCCATCGGCGATGGGGATCTCGTAGGTCGTACCGGTGCGGTTGTCGGTGACCGTCAGCGTGTCGGTCGAGGTCGTCAATCCAGTGTCCCTTCGGTGCGTTTCCCCTGGGGCTGCTTCGCTCAAAGATGCATCGGAGAAGCATAGTCACCCCATGACGATTGGGGCGGGCATACCCACCCCATTCGTGACACGGATGTCAGGAACGGCGACTCGAGGGCCTGCCCCGGGCGTTCACGCGGGGGCCACGCCGCTGTAACCGGGGGCATGAGGGCGGTGGGACACGATCGCGGCGACGCCCGATCCCGCGCACCGCCGCGACGCGGCGCCGGGACGCCACCCTGACCAGGAGCGCCAGTGCCTCTCGCCGTCGACCGCCGCACCGCGCCGCCCGACGCCGCCGCGACCACCCGCGTGGACCTGCACCTGCACTCACGAGCGTCCACCGACACCGGCAGCTGGTTCCTCACCCGGGCCCTCATGCCGGAGTCGTTCGTGGACCCCGCCGATGCCTACGCCACCTGCAAGCGGCGCGGCATGGACCTGGTGACGCTGACCGACCACAACACGATCTCCGGTGCCCTGGAGATCGCCCACCACCCGGACGTGCTGGTGGGCGTGGAGATCACCACCTGGTTCCCCGAGGACCGCGTTCCCCTGCACGTGCTGGCATGGGGCATCGACGAGCCGCTGTGGGCCGACCTGGACCGGGCGCGCGAGAGCCTCTACGACGCCCTCGCCGTCCTGCGGGCGCGGGACGTGCCGCACTGCCTCGCGCACCCGCTGCACCGGGTGGGGGACGACCTCACCGTCGACCACCTGGAGAAGTGCCTGCTGCTGTTCCCCATGTGGGAGGGCCGCAACGGCGCCCGGCCGGCGCTGGGCAACGAGGTGGGCGTCCGGATCGCCCGGAGCGCGAGCCCCGACCTGCTGCGGCGCCTCGCCGAGAAGCACGGCATCGAGCCCTGCGGCGACGGCCCGCCGGCGCTGACGGGCGGCAGCGACGACCACTCGGTGCTGGAGGCCGCCTGCGCCTGGACCCAGACCCCGTACGCGGCGACCCCTTCGGACCTTCTCGATCACCTGCGCGCCGGTCGCACCACGCCGGGCGGCGCGGACGGCACCGCCTCGGCGCTGGCGCACTCGGTGGGCACGCTGCTGCTGAAGCGCTACGCGGAGGCGGGGGCGGCGGGGATCCCGCGGCAGCTGCGCGGGCCCTTCGCCGATCTCATCCACCACCCGCTCGCGGAGGCGCCCGCGTCGGCCGGGACCGGCGGAGAATCGCCGTTCGCCGAGGACCTGATGCGGCGCGCCCGGGGCGACCGGCGCATCCGGCGGGAGTTCCGCCGGACCGGCCGCGCGCAGGACAGCCCTGAGCGTTCCCGCGAGCGCCTGCGGCTGGTGACCGGCTGGATCCACGGGGAGGCCCTGTCCGCCGCGCTCGACCCGTCCGGGTTCACGCTCGGGTCCCTGGGCCGGCGGCTGGACGCGCTGATGGCCGCCGGCGCGGTGGCGGCCCCGTATTGCCTGGCCGCCCGCTGGATGCGCGACGAGCGCGAGCACGCCGTGGCGTTCGAGCGGGACTTCTTCGGCGCGCCCGGCGTGAGCCTGCAGGACGTGCCGGTGAAGGCCGCGGTGTTCACCGACACCTTCGACCAGCTCAACGGCGCCGCCGGCACCATGCGGCGGCTGGCCGCGTGGTCGGCGTCGCGCGCGGACGTGCCGGTCACCGTCATCACCGGCGGCGACCCGCGGAGGTCGGAGCCGGGAGTGCGCCGGATGACGCCCGCCGTGTCCCTGCCGGTGCCCGCGTACGCCGACCCCGGATGGCGGCTGTCGGTGCCGTCCATGCTGGATGTGCTCGATGCGGTCGACGGCATCGGCGCCCGCGTGGTGCACGCCGCGACGCCCGGGCCGATGGGCCTGGCCGCGCTGCTGGTGGCCCGCACCCTGGGCCTGCCCTTCGTGGCCAGCTACCACACCGAGCTGGGCGAGTACGCGATGCACCTCACCGGCGACCGGCTCGCCGCGGGCGTCACCCGCCGCGCCGTCCGCTGGTTCTACTCCCAGGCGCAGCGCGTCTACGTGCCCACCCGGGCGACGGGTCAGGGGCTGCTGGAGGAGGGCATCGACCCCTCCCGCGTCTATCTGTTCGGGCGCGGCGCCGACCTGGAGGCGTTCTCCCCGGCGCACCGATCCTGGACCGCCCGCCAGCGCATGGGCGGCCGCGGCGCGACGGTGGTGCTCTACGTGGGGCGCATCTCCCGCGAGAAGGGGCTGCTCGCGCTGGCCCGCGCGTTCCGGCGGGCGGCGGCGACCCGCCCGCACCTGCAGCTGGTGCTGGTCGGCGACGGGCCCTACCGGGAGGAACTGGCACGGGAGCTGGCCGGCACCCGGCACCGCTTCCTGGGTCCGCTCACCGGCGGGAGCCTCGCGTCGGCGTACGCCTCGGCGGACATGTTCTGCCTGCCGTCGGCGACGGAGACCTTCGGCCAGGTGGTGCTGGAGGCCGCCGCGTCGGCGCTCCCGGCCATCGTGACCGACCGGGGTGGCGCGCAGGAGTCGGTGGAGCACGGCGTCACCGGCCTGGTGGTGCCGGCCGACGACCCCGCCGCGCTCGCTGCCGCGATCGGCCGCCTGGCCGACGACCCCACCGGGTGCGGGCTCATGGGCGCCCGGGCGCGGGAGGCCGCGGGCCGCCGGCACGGCTGGAACGAGGTGCTCTCGGGGCTGGTGGACGGCTACGCCGAGTTGCTGGGCGCGCCGACCGCGGGTCCCCCATCGCGTCCCGCGACCGTGGCGGAGCGGGCATGAGCGCGCCGGCGAGCGTCGTGGACGTCACCCAGTGGTACGCCCCCTCCTCGGGCGGCATCCGCACGTACCTGCGCGCAAAGGCGGGGTGGGCCGAGCGGCAAGGGCTGGCGCACGCGGTCATCGCCACCGCGGCGCGGGACGAGGAGACCACCCTGGCCGGCAGCCCGTTGACGCTGCTGCGTGGGCGCACCCCCACCCGCCGATGGGGATACCGGGTGGCGCTGCGCTCGCACGGCGTCGTCGATGCCCTCGACCGGCTGCAGCCCGAGGTGGTCGTGGTGCACGACGCCCTCGCGTTCCCGGGGACCCTGGCCCTCTGGGCGCGCCGGAACGGCGCGACGCTGGTGGTGATGTGCCACTCGCACCTGGAGGCCGCGGTCAACGGACTGCCCGGCGCGGTGGCCCGTCCCCTCCGCGCCGGGCTCCGCGTGGTGCAGCGGCGGGCCCTGGAGGCGGGTGACGTGGTGGTGGTGGCCTCGGAGGACCTGCGCCGCCGGGTCGCCGCCGACACCGACGTGCCGGTCCGGGTGGCGCCCTTGGGCGTCGACGTCCGGGTGTTCCGGTCGGCCCAGCCGGACCCGGTGCTGCACGACCGGCTGGCCGGCGACGCGCCGCTGCTGCTCTACGCGGGCCGCCTGTCGAGCGAGAAGCGGGTGGATCTGCTCGCGCCGATGCTGGCCCGCCTGGGCCCGACCACGACGCTCGTGGTCGCCGGCGAGGGCGCCGCCCGGCCCCGCGTGGAGCGCGCCGCCGCCCGGGCCGGCCTCTCGGACCGTGTCCGGTTCCTGGGTCACGTCGGGGATCGGGAGCGCCTGGCGCGCCTCATGGCCACCGCCGACTGCTTCGTCCACCCCAACCCGGACGAACCGTTCGGCCTGGCGCCGGTGGAGGCGGCCGTGGCGGGCTGCCGTGTCGTCGCGCCGCACACGGTGGGATCCGCCGACATCCTGCGCCGCTGCGGCGCCGTGCTGGTGGATCCGGGTGACCCGGAGGCGCTCGCGAGGGGCGTTCTCACCGCCCTCACCCGGCCCCGGCCGCCGCCGGACTCCTCGGAGCTCACGTGGGACCACACCTTCGCCGCGGAGTGGCGCATGTACGCGGAGCTGCGGGCATGAGCGGGGGCTCGCTGGTGGTGTCGATCCACGACGTCTCCCCCGCCACCGCGGACGCCGCGCGCCGGCTGCGCGGCCTGGTCACCGACTGCGCCGGCGAGGTGCCGGTGAGCCTGCTGGTGGTGCCGCGGTACCACGGGCGGGCGATGTGGGACCAGGACACGCCCGCCTGGATCCGTGAGCGCGTCGGCGACGGCGACGAGGTGGTCCTGCATGGGCTCGTCCACGCCGACGGCCGGGGACGGGACGGCGCCGAGTTCACCCCCGACACCGGGTTGCGCGGATCCATGTGGGCCATCGCGGAGGGCCGCAGCGCCCTCGCCATGGTGGGGGCGCCGGCCTACGCGCATCCCCGATGCCTGGAGGCCGCACTCGCGGATTCCGGCATCGCGTGGTGGGCCACGCGGCGCGAGCTGCGCGCGCGCGGCCGCGTGATCCCGCTTCCCAGCGTCGGGCTGGGCACCTCCACCCGGACCAAACGGGCGGTGAGCCCGCTCGCCGCGCACGCCGCGATCCGGGCGCTGCGCGAGGTGCCGGCGGTGCGCCTGGACCTGCACCCGGCGGACCTGGCTCACCGCAGGCTCGCCCGGGAGGTGCCGCGCCTGATGGAGCGTCTGCTGGGGCAGGGCCGCCGGCCGGTCCGGCACCGGGACCTGCTGTCGTGCTGACCGCCGCGGCCGTCGCGGCGGTCGTGGTGGTTGCCGTGTTCCTGGGGCTGCGGCCCTAGCGGAAGAACCCGCCGAGCACGGAGCCATAGAGGGGATCGGTCGGCGTGATCCGCGCCATTTCCCTCCCCGCGCCATCCACAGCGACAACCGCCCTGAGACGGCCTGACCGGAACGGGATCGCGGCGATGTAGAAGCCGTTGGCGATCCGGGCGTCGGTGCGCAAACCATCGACTGAGATCACGGTTACCCGCCGCACACCATCGGCAGCGCGGCCGAACAGGACTCGCGTCTTGCGGGGGTGCTCCCAGTCACCCCCGCAAACGGTGATCACGGGGCGAGCCGGCTCGACGTCGCACTGCCCCAGGCCCGCAGAGTGCCGGGACACCGCTCCGGCGGCCTCCCAGCCATCGATCGTCTGCGCGCTCCAGACCCACCAGATGCCCTGAGGAGATGTGACCGACACCATCCGACGGAACGTCTCCGGGCGGAGGCGGGCGACCCCATCGCGTGGGTCCTGGCCGATCGAGGACAGCAGCTGGGGCAACGCTGTGCGACGCCCGAGCCGTACCGGCTCGGGACCGACGGGCGCCGCGAGCTCGACAACGTTCAGGGCCGCCCCCTGACCACCCGCATTCCGGTACCCGATGGACCGCGCGTCCACTGAGGGCATCGGTATCTCCGCCTCACCCGTCCGCGGATCCCATCGCGTCACCGGATGACGGCCGCCAATGAGAGGGCCCTTCAGAACCGGCGGCCCCTCCGAGCGTGAGACGGCATCCCCGAACGCTGGGCGCTCCTCCGCTGCCACGCGGAGAACGAGCCCCGTCCGGGTCGTTCGCACCGCGGTGATCGCCCCGGGAGACAGCAGACTGGTCCGGTAGGCCCGGTAGACGATGCGCCCCCCATCCCCGGAACGATCGATGAGGACGGACGCGCGAACGGCCATGACGCGGCCCGAGCGGCCGAATCGCGTCATCCTCGCCGACGCGGACTCTGCCTCGGTCCGGCTGGCATACGGCCCGGCGACGATGTCGTCCTCCGGCCCCGGCGCGCGCAGTACCGCGTAGAAGACCGCCACATCCCCTGGTGTCGCGCGAACCCCCTCCGCCCCCAGAACACGTGCCGCATCGGCCGACGACGCCGAGCCGGGAGCGCGTTCGTCAACGATCCAGAGACCCGGGACGGCCGGCACCCAGTTCCGCACCCACCCCGGGTCCTGCGTTCGCGGCACGAACACACTCAGCCCCGTCCCCGACCGCTCGGTCCGGAAGCCGGCGATGCCCTGGATGCGGGCGCGCTCTGTGAGGACCTGCTCCATTCGCTCGGCGGCCTGCTCGTCGGTCTGCCCCTCACGCGTGGAGGTGACGCGCACCAGGGCCTCCACGCCGGTCACGCCGGTCGGCGCGGCGCTGGGCGGCGCGTCACCCGACCGCACCACCATCACGCCCAGCACCGCCGCGATGGCGACGCCGCCGGCCAGGCCCGGTGCCCAGCGCAGGGCTCGCACCAACGGACGGCGCGGCGCGGGCTGCGGTGCTCCTGCGGTGCGGCGCACCACGTCGTCCCAGTCCGCGCCCTCGGTGGCGCGAGGACGGGTGCGCTCAAGCGCCTCGGCGACGGCGGGGTCGCGATCGGTCATGACGACTCCTCCAGGGAACGTCGGACGGCGGCATGCGCGGCGTGCAGGGCGGCGCTGACGGTGCCGGTGCGCACGCCCATGGCGTGGGCGATTGCGGGGTAGTCCAGGTCGGCGTGGTACCGCAGGAACAGCGCCAGGCGCTGCCGTTCGGGCAGCGCGGCCACGGCGGCGGTCACGGCGGCGTCGCGGGGTGAGGTCTCGGCCGCCGGGCGCTCTGGGGGATCTCCCAGCGGGAAGCGCCGGTTGCGGCGCCCGCCGGCGCGGCGCTCCATGCGCGCCTGGTTCACCACGCTGCGCCACATCCACGCCTCGGTCGCGCCGGGATCGCGCGGTCCACCCGTGGTGAGCATGCGGGCGAAGGCCTCCTGCACCGCCTCCCGCCCGGACTCCGGGTCGCCGGTGATCCCCGTCGCCACGGCGACCATGCGCGGGAACGCGTCCCGGTAGGCGCGCTCCAGCCGTCGCTCGAACGTCTCGGGCGCGGCGTCGGGGGTGGTGGCGTCGGCGTCGATGGTGCGCATCTTCCCTTCAGATGCCGTCGCACCGGTCACGTGTTGAGCCGTCCGCCGATCGCGGGGCCGCCCTCGCGGCGGCGCTACGCTCGAATTGATGCCCTCCGCCCCCGCTCCCCCCGGACCGCGCATCAGGGACCTTCCCTGGCTGCTGCGCGCCCGCGCCCAGAACCCGCTCGCCCTGCTCACGCGGGCGCGGGAGCGGTACGGCGATGTGGTGCACATGTCGCTGGCGGGCCGCCACGCGGTGCTGGTGAGCCGGCCGGACCTGGCGGTGCGGCTGCTGGCGGGCAGCGCCGCCGACCTCGAGAAATGGCGGCTCGACGGCAACCGGCGCGTGCTGTTCGGCAACGGCCTGCTCACCAGCGACGGCGAGCTGTGGCGGCGGCCGGCGTTCGAACGCGACCGCATGGGCGGCTACGCCGAGGCCATCGTGCGGCACGCCGCCGCGCGCGCCGACGGCTGGCGGGACGGGACGGTCATCGACGCGAGCGCGGAGATGACCGCCATCACCACGCTCGTGGTGGGCGAGGTGATGTTCGGGCTCGACCTGGCGCCGGACATCGACCGCATCCGTCACGCCGTGGGCGCGGCCATGGAGTACTTCCAGCTCCTGCAGCCCCCGCTCGGCGGGATCCGCTCACGCCTGCCCACCCGCACCCGCCGCACGTTCCTGCGCGCCCGGGACGATCTGGACGCCGTGGTCGCGCGGGCCATCGCCACGCGCACCGCCGCGGGTGGCGGCGGCGACATGCTGGGAATGCTCCTGTCGGCGCGCGACGACGATGGGCGTCCCATCCCGGCCGACCTGATCCGCGACGAGATGCTCACCATGCTCGGCGCCGGCCTGGAGACCACCGCGAGCGCCCTGGCGTTCGCGTGGTGGGAGGTCGCCCGGCACCCGGACGCGGCCGACCGGCTGGCCGCCGAGGCCGCGGCGTGGGACGGCACGCCGGACCCCGGGCCGCTGCCGTTCGCCCGGTCGGTGTTCGAGGAGACCCTGCGCCTGCACCCGCCCGCGTGGATCGTGAGCCGCGTGGTGGCCACCCCGGTGGAGATCGACGGGTGGACCGCGCCGGCGGGGACGATCCTGCTGGTCTCGCCGTACCTCATGCACCGCGACGCGGAGCGGTTCCCGGATCCGGAGCGGTTCGATCCCGACCGCCCGCTGCCCGCCGACGGGGTGTCCGGGTTCCTGCCGTTCGGCGCGGGCCCGCGCAAGTGCATCGGGACGCACCTGGCGCGGGCGGAGGGGCCCCTGGTGCTCGCCACCGTGGCGCGGGCGGTGCGCCTGCACGCCGCGGGCGCCCCGCCGCGCGAACGGCCGATGGTGACGCTGCGCCCCGACCACGGACCGATGATGCGCGTGCAGCGCCGCTGAGCCTCCCCGCGACGGCATGGCCGGGTGTGGGATGCGCGGCGCGCGGACGGCGCTAGCCTCCGAGGTCGTGACCGCACCCGCCATCGCCGCCGAGGGCCTCACCAAGCGCTACGGCCAGGCGCGCGGCATCACCGGCGTCACGCTCCGCGTGGAGCGCGGC
>LNFL01000186.1 GCA_001464275.1 Actinobacteria bacterium Ga0077560
CCCGCAGGAGGGCACCGTGGCCGTGATGGGCCACGACCTGGCCACCGACCGCATGGCGGCGCTCGGCGAGGTGGGCTACCTGCCCGGCGAGCTGTCGCTCTACGGGTCGCTGAGCGGACGGCGCACCCTGGACATGCTCGCCAAGCTCCACCCGCGGCCGCCGGTGCTGCGCGACGAACTGCTCGACGTGCTGGGCCTGGAGGCCCGCGACCTCAAGCGCCCGGTGCGCCAGTACTCACGCGGCATGAAGCAGAAGCTCGGCCTGGTGAGCGCCCTGCAGCACGACCCGCCGCTGGCGATCCTGGACGAGCCCACCGGCGGCCTGGACCCGGTCGTGCAGCTGCGGCTCATCGAATGGCTCGACGCCCGGTCGCGCGCCGGGATGACCGTGTTCTTCAGCAGCCACGTCCTGGCCGAGGTGGAGGCGCTGTGCGACCGCGTGGCCATGGTGCGCGACGGTGAGCTGCTGCTGGTGCGCGGCGTGTCCGACCTGGGCCTGGAGGCCATGCGCGCCGTGCGCGTGCGCTTCGCCGAGCCGGTCGCACTCGAGCGGCTGGCGGTGGACGGCATGGAGGACCACGAGGTGGACGGCCTGGAGCACCGCTTCACGCTCACCCGTCCGCCGGGCCCGCTGCTGGCCGCGCTCGGCACGCTGCCCGTGGCCGACCTGGTGATCGCACCGTTCTCGCTGGAGGACGCGGTGCGCACCCTCTACCGCCCCGGCGCCGGCAATGGGGAGGCGGCCTGATGGGCGTGGTGCTGGCGCTGTCGCTGGTGCGCGCACGCGTGCGCATCGCCGTGCTGGCCCTGGGCTTCGGGCTGTTCGCATTCGTGGTGGGGCTGTCGTACGCGTCCATCGACCAGAACGCCATCCGGTCGCTGGTCGAGTCGCTGCCGCCTGCGCTGAAGGCGTTCAGCGGCGCCGCCGACGTGGCGTCACCGTCCGGATACCTGGGCGCCGCGTACATCCACCCGGTGCCGCTCACCATCCTCGGCGCGCTGGTCATCTCGATGAGCTCCGCCGCTGCACGCGACACCGAGACCGGCGCGGCGGAGCTGATCCTGTCGCGGCCGCTGCAGCCGTGGCGGTGGCTGCTGGCGCAGACCATCGCGGTCGCCATCGCGCTGACCGTGGTGGCGAGCGGCGGATACCTGGGCGGCCTGCTTGCCATCACCATCGTCGAGGACCTCGGCAGCGTGTCGGCCGCGCACCTGTTGGTGGCCTCCGCCGGCGGCGCGCTGGTGTTCGCGGCGCTCGCCGGGATCACACTGCTGGCCGCGGTGCTCACCCGCGGCGGCGCCCGCGCATTGGGCTGGGCGGCGGGGATCGCGGTGGTGTCGTACGCGCTGAACTACCTCTCGCAGGTGTGGACGATCGCCGAGCCGCTGGGCCCGCTGTCGGTGTTCAACCACTACGACCCGGGCGTCATCACCGGCACCGGATCGATGGGCTGGAGCGACGTGCTGACGCTGTCCGCGGTGGCCGTCGTGACCGCCGTCGCGGCGCACGTCCTGGTGCAGCGCAGGGAGCTCGCCGGGGCCTGAGGCGGGCATCACCTCGCGGTTTGCAGGTGAAGTGCTGCTACGATCGCCCCGTCCTGCCCACGGGCGGGACATCGGCGCATGCCGCGTGACCTGTCCGCCACCCCGGGAGTCGGGGCCGAGCGGACGAGACGACAAGACAATTTGGAGGGACCTATGGCCGAGCACGAGAGCTCGCTTGCCGTGCTGGTCGATTTCGAGAACATGGCGCGCCCCGGCGTGAAGGGCCGTGGCGACTTCGACATCCACCTCGTACTGAACCGCCTCGCCGACAAGGGGCGGGTGCTGGTCAAGCGCGCCTACGCGGACTGGAGCCGGTACCGCGACGCGCGGCACGACCTGCAGAACGCGGGCCTCGAGCTGATCGAGATGCCGTCCGCCCGTGAGGGCGCCAAGAACCGCGCCGACATCAAGATGGCCGTCGACGCGATGGAGCTGGCGTTCAGCCGCGAGCACCTCGACACGTTCGTGATCGTGTCCGGCGACAGCGACTTCACGCCGCTGGTCGGCAAGGTGCGCGAGCTGAACAAGCGCGTGATCGGCGTGGGCAACCGCGAGTCCGCCAGCGAGCTGCTCATCGCCAACTGCGACGAGTTCATCTACTACGACCTGCTCGCCGCGTCCCGCCGCAGCGGCGGCAGCACGGGTGGCCGCACGCTCGACCCCGACGAGCTGCTGCGCCAGACCCTGCTCGCCCTGCAGCGCGAGGGCACCGAGTGGCCGCTCGCCAGCGTGGTGAAGGACTCCATGCGCCGCCGCAACCCGGCGTTCGACGAGACCGAGGCCGGTTTCTCGACCTTCTCGAAGTTCCTGGAGGCCGCCGGCGCCCGGACGCTCATCCGCCTGGAGACCGACCAGCGCAGCGGCACCTACCGCGTGGAGCTCGCCGAGGGCGGGTCCACCAACAGCCCCGAGGCGGTCGCCGCCGCCGAGGCCGCGGCCGAGGCCGCCGCCGAGGAGGCCGGCGGTCCCCGCCGTCGCCGCCGTCGCGGACGTCGCGGTGAGAACGGCGACGCGCGTCCCGAGACCGGCGCGGAGACCACCGTCGAGGCCGCCGGCTCCGCCGACGTGTTCGAGTACGTGGTCGCCAAGCCGGAGACCGTCGAGCCCGAGCCGGAGATCGAGCTGCCGCTCGACCGTGCCCTCACCTACGAGGACATGATCATGCTCGGCCCGGAGCTGTCGGGCAGCGACGTGCCGGAGCTGGTGGAGGCCACGGACCAGGCCGAGGAGACCGCCGGCCGTCGCCGTCGCCGCCGTCGTGGCGGAGCCGAGGCCGAGGCCGGAGCCGAGACCGTGGAGGCCGTCGCCGAGGCGCCCGCCGCCGAGGACGCCCCGTCCCCCGCGCGTCGTCGCCGCCGTCGCGGTGCCGCCGCCGAGGAGCCCGTGGCCGAGACGGTGGAAGCCGTCGCGGAGCCGGTCGCCGAGACGCCCGCCGAGGCGCCCGCCGCCGAGGAGGCCCCCTCCACGTCGCGCCGTCGCCGCCGTCGCGGTGCCGCCGCCGAGGAGCCCGTGGCCGAGACGGTGGAAGCCGTCGCGGAGCCGGTCGCCGAGGAGGAGCCGGCCGAGGAGCCGGTCGCCGAGGCCGTCGTGACCGAGGAGGCCCCGGCCGAGCCGGTCGCCGAGCCGGCCGCGTCGTCCCGCCGCCGCGTGCGGCGCGGCACCCGCGCCGTGGTGGCCGACGAGGCGCCGGCCCAGCCGGTCGCCGAGGCGCCCGCCGCGGAGGAGGCCCCGGCCGCGGAGACGCCCAAGCGGCGCACCCGCACCCGCAAGGCCGCCACCACCGAGGAGGCCCCGGCCACCACGGAGGCCGTCGCCGAGGAGGCCCCGGCCGCGGAGACGCCCAAGCGGCGCACCCGCACCCGCAAGGCCGCCACCACCGAGGAGGCCCCGGCCACCGCGGAGGCCGTCGCCGAGGAGGCTCCGGCCGCGGACGCGCCCAAGAAGCGCACCCGCACCCGCAAGGCCGCCACCACCGATGAGGCCCCGGCCGCCGAGGCCGCGCCCGCCGCGGAGACGCCCAAGCGGCGCCCGCGCACCCGTAAGGCCCCGGCCGCGGAGTAGTCACGGACGCCGGGGGCGGCCACACGGCCGCCCCCGGCTCCGCAGGTCAGTCCCCCGCGGGCCTCGCTCGCCAGGTGGCGATGACCACGGCGCCGAACAGCGCCATCTGCACCCGGGCGAGCTCCAGTCCGCCCCCGCGCAGGCACGAGGTGTAGAGCTCGGCGAACTCGCCGGGCATCGGATCCTCGGGACGGGCGGCCTGGTCGAGCATCTGCCCCACCAGCACCACGTCCGCGGGGTCGGAGACCGCGCCCACATGCGTGGCCGCCTCGTCGAGGAAACGGGGCAGGTCCCACGCCGCGCCGGTGCGCAGCCGTTCGGCCACCAGCGGCTGGAGCCGGGTGACCGCGCCCGCGAGCTCCTCCGGGCTCATGCCGGCCGGCTCACTCCGCCGCCGCCACGCCGATGGGGCAGGACAGCCCCGTTCCGCCGAGGCCGCAGTAGCC
>LNFL01000187.1 GCA_001464275.1 Actinobacteria bacterium Ga0077560
CGGCACCGGAATCCCCAGCGGATGCCGGAACAGCGCGGTCACCGCGAACCAGTCGGCGAGCGCGCCCACCATGGCCGCCTCCGCGGCGGCGTTCACGAACCCCAGCCAGCCGTCGCTGCCGGTGGTGAGCGCGTAGACCACGGCGGCCAGCACCAGCAGGCCGGTGGCGAACAGCTTCATGCGCCGCAGGTTCTCCCGGCGCCGCTCGTCGGCCTCGTCGAACCCCATGCGGGGCGCGGCGGGGGCCGGCTCGGGTGCGGGTTCGGCGGCGGGGGGTGAGGTGCCGGTGGCGCCCATCTGCGCCGATCCTAGTCCCGAACCGCGCCGGGCGGGCCTACCCTGGCATCGTGGACGTGCCGGAGAAGATCTGCGCGGCGTGCGGACGCACCATCACGTGGCGCACACGGTGGGCGCGTGACTGGGACGCGGTGCGCTTCTGCTCGGACCGCTGCCGTCGCGAGCGGCCCGACGCGATGGACCGCCGCCTGGAGGAGGCCATCCGGTCGCTGCTGGACTCCCGTGCGGCGGACGCGTCGATCTGCCCCAGCGAGGCCGCCCGACGGGTGGGCGGGGACGACTGGCGTCCCCTGATGGAGCGGGCCCGGCGGGCGGCGCGGCGGCTGGTGGCCGGCGGCGAGGTGGAGATCTGCCAGCGCGGGCGGGTGGTGGACCCCTCCACCGCGCGCGGCCCCATCCGGGTGCGCAGGGCACGCCGCATGTGAGACGCGGCGTCCGGGCGGGTACCGGCCCCGCATGACATCCGACTCCCCCGCACCCGTCTGCGTGTTCGCTCCGGTCACGCTGCTGACGATCACGATCGAACTCGGAGCCGACGGCGCCGAGGAACTGCACGTCCACCCCGGCGGCCAGGGGGTGTGGGTGGCGCGCATGATCCGCGGCCTCGGGGGCCGGCCGGTGCTGTGCACCCCGCTGGGCGGCGAGACCGGCGATGTGATCGAGCACCTGCTGGAGCGCGAGGGCATCGAGACGCGGCCGGTGCGGGTGGAGCGGCAGAACGGCACGCTCATGCAGGACCGCCGCGGGGGCGAGCGGGAGGACATCTGGACCGGGCCCAGCCCCACCCTGGGCCGCCACGCCCTGGACGACCTCTACTCCCACGTCCTGGCCGAGTCGCTGGGGGCCGGCGTGTGCGTGATCACCGGGACCCACCTGCAGGAGCACGTGATCGAGGACGACCTCTACGAGCGCCTCGCCGGCGACCTGCGCTCCACCGGCGTGCGGGTGGTGGTGGACCTCTCGGACGACCCGCTGCGGTCGGTGCTGCGGGGCGGTGTGCACCTGGTCAAGGTGAGCGACCAGGAGCTGGTGGACGACGGCTGGGCCGAGGGTCACGAGCTGCCCCAGCTGCTGGCCGGCATCGACCGGCTGCGCGAGGCGGGCGCCGACCACGTGGTCGTGTCCCGCGGCGGGGAGGGATCGCTCGCCGCGATGGACGGGCGGTGCTGGCTGGTGGAGCCTCCGAGGCTCGACGTGCTCGACACCCGCGGGGCCGGCGACTCGATGACGGCCGCGCTCGCCCTGGCCACCGCCCGGGGCGACGGCTGGGAGGACATGCTGCGGGTCTCGGCGGCGGCCGGGTCGGTCAACGTGACCCGGCACGGCAGTGGCAGCGCCCGGCCGGAGGCGGTGCTGCGCCTGGCGGAGCGCACCCGCGTGTCGGCGGTGCCCGGGTGAGGATCGTGGTGACCAACGACGACGGGGTCGCCTCGCCGGGCATCCACGCGCTGTCGGCCATGTGCGCCCGCGCGGGTCACGACGTGACGGTGCTGGCCCCGGCGGGCGACGTCTCCGGGGCGGGCGCGGCGATCGGGAGGATCACCCTCGGCGAGCGGCGCTCGATGACCCCGCACGATCTGCCCGGCGACGCCGCCGGGATCCCGGCGTTCGCGCTGGACGGCCCGCCCGGCCTGGCGGTGCTCATCGCCTGCCAGGGCGGTCTGGGGGACCCGCCGGACCTCGTGCTCTCGGGCATCAACGCCGGGCCCAACACGGGTCACGCCATCCTGCACTCCGGCACCGTGGGGGCGGCGCTCACCGCGGCCAGCTTCGGCGTGTCGGCGATCGCGGTGAGCGCCGAGGTGGCCGACCCCACGCCGTGGCACCACGCCGAGCCGCACCTGGCGGTGGCCATGGACGTCATCGCGACGGCGCCCCCGGCGACGGTGTTCAACCTCAACGTGCCCGCGGGGCCCGCCCGAGGCCTGCGCTGGGCCGGGCTCGACCGGTTCGGCACCGTGCGCGTGGCCGTGGCCGAGCGATCCGGCCAGTGGGTGCAGATGGCGTTCCGCGACCCGGTGGACGCCCCGCCGCCGGAGTCGGACACCGCCCTGCTGGCCCAGGGGTACGCCACGATCACCGCGATCCGGGGCGTGGCGGAGGTGCCCGCTCACGGCGACGCCGGCGACCGGCCCGCGGGCCGCCCCGAGGGCCGTCTCACCGAGGTGCCGCCGGACTGACGACCCCGCGGTGCGGGCGCCCGCCGTGACGTACGCTCGCGGGCATGTCGAGCTGGCTCCCGGGCGTCACCACCGCCCGCACCTACCGGCGGGAGTGGCTGCGGGCCGACCTGGTCGCGGGCGCCGTGCTCACCGCGGTGCTGGTTCCGCAGGGTATGGCGTACGCGGAGCTGGCCGGTCTGCCGCCGGTCGCGGGGCTCTACGCCACCCTCATCCCGCTGCTGGTCTACGCGGTGGTGGGGCCGTCGCGCATCCTGGTGATGGCCCCCGACTCGGCCATCGCCCCCATGGTGGCGGCGACGATCATCCCGCTGGCCGCCCCGGACCCCGACGCCCGCCTGGCGATGGCCGGGACGCTGGCGGTGATGGTGGGCGTGATCTGCATGGCGGGCGGCCTGGCCCGGTTCGGGTTCCTCACCCAGCTGCTGTCGCTGCCGGTGCGCGTGGGCTACCTGGCGGGCATCGCGGTGACCGTCCTGGCGGGCCAGGTTCCGCGGATGATTGGCATCGACGCGGACGGGGAGCTCGCCATCCCGGTCCTGGCCGACGCGGCCGGCAAGCTCGGCGACATCAATGGGCTGGAGCTGCTCATCGGGGCGACGTGCCTGGCCGTGATCCTGGGCTGCCGGCGGTTCGCCCCGCGGGTGCCGGGGGTGCTGATCGCCGTGGCGGGCGGCACGCTCACGGTGTGGCTGTTCGACCTGGGCGACCGCGTGTCCACCACCGGGCCGCTGCCGGCGGGCCTGCCCACCCCGGGCCTGGAGATCCCCGCGGCCGGCGACATCGCGCCGCTGGTGCTGGGCGCGGTGGGCATCGCGTTCGTGGCGTTCGCCGACACCGGGGTGCTCTCGCGCAGCTACGCGACGCGCCTGCGGGAGGACGTCGATCAGGACCGTGAGCTGATGGCCCTGGGCGCGGTGAACGCCGCCGCCGGGGTGTTCCAGGGGTTCCCGCTCTCCAGCAGCTCCTCGCGCACCCCGGTGGCCGAGGCCGCGGGCGCGCGGACCCAGCTGACCGGCGTGGTGGGCGCCGCCGGCGTGGGGGTGCTGCTGGTGGCGGCGCCCGGCCTGCTCGCCGACCTGCCGCGCGCCGCCCTCGCGGCGATCGTGGTGGCCGCGGTGCTGCGCCTGGCGGACGCCGGCTGGCTGCGGCGCACCTACCGGGTTCGGCGCTCGGAGTTCGTGCTGGCGGCCGCGGCCCTCGCCGGCGTGGTGGTGCTGGGCGTGCTGTGGGGCGTCGCGGTGGCCGTGGCCCTCTCACTGCTCAACTTCGTGCGCCGCGCGTGGCGCCCCAACGACGCCGTGCTGGGCCGCGTGGACGGCCTGAAGGGGTACCACGACGTGTCGCGGCACCCGTCGGCCCGGCAGGTGCCGGGGCTGGTGATCTTCCGGTTCGACTCACGAGTGGTTCCGCGCGCGCGTGCTGGACCTCGTGGACCACGCGGGCCGTCCCGTGCACCGGGTGGTGGTGGCGGCCGAGCCGATGACCGACGTGGACATGACGGCCGCGGAGGTGCTGCGCGAACTGCACGCCGAGCTGGCCGAGCGGGGCGTGGAGCTGGGCTTCGCCGAGATGAAGGACCCGGTGCGGGAGCGCCTGGAGCGCTACGGCCTGATGGACGTCCTGGGCACGCGCCGGTTCCACCCCACCGTGGGCACCGCGGTGCGCGACCACGTGGGCGACCACCGGGTGGAGTGGACCGACTGGGAGGACGTCGCGAGCGACTGACCCCGGCCGTCAGGCCGGGCGCATCGCGGCGCGTACGACGGGGCCCGGGGTTTGGCCCCGCCCCGCGATGAGCAGCGTGAAGGGGTTGGCCAGCCGGCACAGGCGGCCGGATCCCGCCGGCGGACGGCCCAATGCCCGCAGCGTCCCGGCGGCGCGCAGGTCGCGGCCGGTGCCGGAGGGGAACCGGGCGATCACCCGCCGGGTCCCGAGGTCGCACACCGCCACGAACGCGCCCGATCCGAGGCCCTCGTCGGTCCACACCGCCGACGCCGACCCCCGGGCGTCGATGACGATCCGGGACCCCTCGACGGTGATGCGCGCGCCGGCCCCCCGGCCCGCCCACGGTCGCGGCACACGGCCCAGGGGCGCGGCCGCGGTGGGCAGCAGCGGCACCAGCTCCAGGTTCGCCTGCGGGAACGGCCCGGTGGCGTCCCTGATGTCGTAGTTGCGCGTGATGCGGCATTCGGGGAGGTCCAGCCGCCCCAGGCCCGACAGGGACGAGCGGTTGAGCCCGAGCGTCAGCGTGGACTCCGGCACCGCCCCCTCGACGCGCCCACTGAACTGCGCGCCCGGCGCACGGCACACCACGTCGATGTACTGGCGGTCGAGCGTGAAGCCCTCCGGCGGGGTGTACGCGGGGAAGAGCGGCTCGTCCTCCGAGAGCGCGAGCGACCCGGCGACCGTGTCGAACACCGCCGCGCCGTCCAGCGAGACGAACCGGGCGGCGCTCGCCGAGGGTGCGGCGCACCCGGCCGCGGCGAGTGCGAGCAGGAGGCCGGCGCGGATCCGCATGCCCGCGATGTTATCCCCGGCCGGCGGGGGCCCGCCACGGGCCGTCCGGGCCGTCGACCCAGCGCACCAGCTCGGGGCGGTGGGCGGTCTGGCGTCCCTCCCCATCGATCGCGAACGCGCCCAGGAACGTGCTCAGGCGCAGGCGCCGCACCGCGGCCCACACGGCGTCCGGGTCACCGCTCCCGGCGTGCGAGCGCGCCTCCTGGGCGATGAGCCCCGCGGCCAGCGCCTGGGCCGCCGGGTACCCGGCGGCGGGGCCGAGGTCCACCGGCGGCACCCGGTGGGGCGACCACTGCACGGGCCCCACCGCGCCGACCACCGCGGGTCCGAGCGCCGCCAGCGCCTCCTCCACGCCCGCCGCAACGCAGGCGAGGGCGTCGGCACGGCCCGCGAGCGCCCGCACCAGTGCGATGTCGTCCTCGAAGCGTCCGCATCCCACGACCGCGGTCGCCCCGGCCTCCAGCGCGGCCCGCGACGCGACCCCGGCCGACGCGGCGGTGAAGGCGGCCACCAGGCGGGGCGCATGACCGCGGCGGCGCAGTGCCGCCACCGCGCCACCGGCCACGGCCGTCCCGAACCCGGTCGGCGCGTGCAGCACCGCGACCCGGTCGAGGTCGACGCCGTCGGCCGCCCACAGCGCGGGCAGCCCGGCCCAGTAGGCGTCGGCGGGCGCGAGGATGTCCACCATCCGCGCGCCGGTGCGCGTCACGGCGGCGCCACCGTGGTTCCAGATCACCTCCGGGCGGGCCGCGAAGGCGTGGGCCACCGCGCGCGTGGCGCCGCTGCCGTAGGGCCCGAACAGCAGCTCGCACCGCTCGGCCAGACCCAGTGTGGCGGCGGCCGCGTCGCGCGGGTCCTCGCCGCAGTCCTCCACCGTGAGCGCCGCCCCGGCGTGCCGGGCCCAGGCCGAGAGCCCCCGCAGCGACTGCGCGGCCATGGGCGCGTACCGGCCGGTGAGGGGCAGCGCCGCCCCGGCGGTGGTCACCCGGCCGGCCGCGGTTCGGGGCGGGTCCAGATCCACACCGCCACGCACGCGATGAACGCCCCGGTGGGCACGGCGACGAGCGGTGACACCGAGACGGCCATCACGACCACCGAGATCGCCATCACCGTCACCGCCAGGAGCTTGGCCCGCCGCGCGATCGACCGCGACGACCGCCAGTCGCGGATCGCCGGCCCGAACACCCGGTGCCGCACGAGCCATGCGTGCAGGCGCGGCGAACCGCGATCGGCGGCGAACGCCGACAGCAGGATGAACGGCGTGGTCGGCAGCACCGGCACCACGATGCCCACCATGCCGATCGCCAGGCACGCGTACGCGAGCCCCAGCCAGGCCCAGCGCACCGGTGCCCGTCGCGCGTCCCCCATGGCCCCAGGCTAGCGCCGCCGAGGACCGTCCCCCGCGCCACCCCACCAGGGGATGGCGCGAGCGGCATCAGCCTCCGGCGACCCCGGTGGCGAGGGGCGCGTCGGTCGCGACGGGCTCGCCGGCCGGCGTACCGCCGGACAGCAGGCGCCGCAGGGTCCTGCCCGCGATCCAGCCGATCGGACCGCGGCTGGGCACCAGAACGGTCGTCATGGTGAGCCGGTCCGGCCAGGTGACGTTCAGCGTGTCGTTCTCCGCCGAGCCGATCGTGTCGAGCAGGTCGACGTCATCCCGGTCGTGCAGGGCCCGCATCTGGTCGACGTCCAGCAGCCGGCCGGGAGACATGGCGGCGAGGTCCTCGTCGAACGCCTGCTTGAACCCGAACAGCCGGCGACCCGCGAGGCCGTTGCACTTCATCGCGACGGGTCGGCCGTCGACGACGAGGGCGAGCAGGTGCAGCCGGCCGGCGTCCTGCAGCGCGGTGCAGGCCTCGCGGAAGAAGGCCGCATGGGCGGGGTTGCTCAGCAGGGCCGTTCCCTCGCGGCCCTTCCACCCGGATGCCTCCAGCGCGAGGAACGTCTCCAGGGCCGCCGGGTCGGCGCTCATGTCGACGACCGCGACCTCGTCGTGCCGTTCCTCCAGCCGCCGCCGTCTGCGGGCGAGATCGTGCCGGCGCTTGCCCGTCATGCCGTCCATGTAGGTGAAGGTGGGGCGCCGGCGCATCGCCGCGCGCTCGTACCGGGCCACCTCGATCGCCGACCCACCGGTGAGCTCATCCAGGGACCGCCGCACCACCCCGTCACCGGGAAGCTGGGTGAAGGCCGCGAACACCCCGCCCAGCGGCCGGCGCAGCATGCGCAGCAGCGCGCGCAGCGCGGGCCCGGGCGCATCCGCGTCCACCAGCGGCACCTCGAGCCCGCTGAAGTCGTGGGTCCAGACGGTGAGGCAGGGCAGGCGCAGGCGCCCCCAGGCCATCTCGCGCTTCACCGGCGCGCACGCCAGCCAGCGGCCGTCCGCGTCCGAGACCACGGCCAGGCGCACGGCGCCGGGACGGGCCAGGTGCCGCACCGCGGGCAGCAGCACCTCGGGCTCGAAGAACACGTTCGGCTCGGCCGTCCGGGCGGCCAGATCCCGCCAGGCGCTGATGTCGTCGTCCGTCAGCTCGTCGAAGCGAGCCACCCTCGTCTGCGATCGCAATTCCTCTCCCCCTGCGCGAGACGTTCGGTGCATGGGAAGAACGTACGGCTATCGCACGCGAGGGCGCTTCCACCGGACGGTCAGTCCGGTGGTCGGGGTCGCACCTCCCCGAAGAGGTGGCCCGGGATTCCGGTCTCGGTCGTCCGGTGTGGTTCAGGCCCCGTCGGTGACGAGGCCCATGGCCTCGCCGAGCGCCCGTTCGTACGGCGCGCGCAGCGCGTCCAGCGCCTCCCGGAGCACCAGCTGCCGGTCGGGTGTGGTGTGCGTGGCGAGCGCCAGCAGGCGGTCCACGGCCACCTCGTAGGCGTCGATGCGGCCGGCCAGGTGCGCCAGCACCCCCTCGGCCCCGATGCCGTGACGGTCCGCGTACGCGGCCACCCGCTCCGGATCCCGGGCGCGGCCCGGGTCGAGCGCGGCGCGCACCAGCTCCTGCCTGGCTGCCCGCCCGGCGCCCGGGGCGGGCGCCGGATCGCTCATCCGGTGACCAGGTAGACGATCGCCACGGCCACCGCGATCAGCACCACCACCGCGCGGAGCACGTCCGGGTTGGCGCGCCGCACGTACTTCCCGGCCAGCACCCCTCCGGCCAGGGCGCACACGGACATCACGGCGACGGCCGTCCACACCACCTTCCCGGAGAACACCAGGAAGGCCGCGGCGGTGCAGTTGGCCAGGAAGGAGGTGAGCTGCTTGAGGGCGTTGATGCGGACCAGCGTCTCGGGCAGCACCAGCGAGTACAGCGCCAGCAGGATGATGCCCAGGCCCGCACCGAAGAAGCCTCCGTAGACGGAGCCCACCAGGGCGGCCAGGGCCGCGCCCCCGAGGTGCACGCGCTGTGAGACGCCCTCCCGCGTGAGACGAGCCGTCACCCAGCGCTTGAGCCACTTGTCGCCGCCGATGAGGGCCGCCGCCACCAGGATGAGCCACGGCACCAGGTCCCGGAACAGCTGCTCCCCGGTGACCAGCAGCAGGGCCGCGCCTATGAGGCCGCCCACGATCGCGGGGATGGCGATCACGAGTGCCCGCGACCGCTGGTGCTCCAGGTCGGCCCGCTGGGCGATGGTCCCGCCGATGTAGCCCGGCGTGAGGGCCACCGTGTTGGTGATGTTCGCCGACAGGGCAGGCACGCCAACCGCGGTGAGCGCGGGGAACGTGATGAGGGTGCCACCGCCGGCCAGCGCGTTCACACCGCCACCCGCGATGGCCGCCACGCCGAGCAGCGCGAGGTCGAGGATCCCGAGGTCCGCCATGGCCGGGCAGCGTACGCCAGATAGCCTCCCCACCGATGTCCGCCGACCCCCCAGTCGTCCGCGCCGCCGTCGTCCAGGCCGGGTCGGTGTGCTTCGACACGCCCGCGAGTCTCGAGCGCCTGCGCGACCGGGTGGCCCGCGCAGCCACGGAGGGCGCCCGCCTGGTGGTGCTGCCCGAGGCGTTCATCGGCGGGTACCCGAAGGGCACCACGTTCGGCACCGTCGTGGGGGACCGCGAGCCGGGTGGCCGGGAGTGGTTCCGCCGCTACCACGCATCCGCGATCGATCTGCCCGGGCCGGAACTGGACGAGATGTCGGCGGTGGCCCGTGACCACGGAGTCACGCTCGTGGCGGGGGTGGTGGAGCGGGACGGCTGGACCCTCTATTGCACGGTGGTGTTCATCGGCCCGGATGGCGCGTTCTTGGGCAAGCACCGGAAGCTCATGCCCACCGCCGCCGAGCGGCTGGTGTGGGGCCGGGGCGACGGGTCGACCCTCCCGGTGGTGGACACCGGCTGCGGGAAGATCGGCGCGGTGATCTGCTGGGAGAACTACGTCCCCCTCCTGCGCGCGGCGATGTACGCCAAGGGCGTCGAGATCTACTGCGCCCCCACCGTGGACGGCCGCGACGGCTGGACACATCGCTTTGGAGGGGCGCTGCTTCGTGCTGTCGGCCAACCAGTTCGCGCTGCGGTCCGACTACCCCTCAGACTTCCCGACGACCGCCGGCGACGACCCAGGGACGATCGTGCTGCGGGGCGGCAGCTGCATCGTGGACCCGCTGGGCAACGTGCTTGCCGGGCCGGTGTTCGACCGGGAGGACGTCCTGGTCGCCGATCTGGACCTGGCCGAGGTGGTGCGCGGAAAGTACGACCTGGACGTGAGCGGCCACTACGCCTGCGACGACGTCCTGCGCCTGGTCGTGGACGAGCGGCCGCGCCGCGGTGAACGGCGAGGGGCCCACCGCACGGGGCCCCTCGCGTTCGACCGGCGCTCCGCCCGGAGGGGCGCTTCGCGTCCCCCCGGTCTCTCCCGGAGCGCGGTCGTCATCAAGGACACCGCGGCCGCCGGGTTTATTCCCGCCCGTTCGCATCGCGCCGAACGAATTCCGGTTGGCCTCCGGCGAACCTGCCCTATCCTCCGGCACGTGGCCGGAATCGACCCCCACGTCGATCCCCGCGGCGCCCGCTGGGAACGCCGCCTTCAGACACCCGTGCTCGCCGCCGCGTGGCTGGCGATCCCCACGGTGCTGCTCTACTTCTCGAAGCTCGAGGGCGCCCTGGCCGTGGCGGCGGTCACCATGGCCTGGGGGATCTGGCTGGTCTTCCTCGCCGAGGCCGTGATCATGCTGAGCGTGGTGCGCGACCGGCGGGCGTGGCTGCGCGGCCACGTGTTCGGGATCGTGATCCTGCTCGCCACCTTCCCGCTGCTCACCAGCATCCTGGAGGGGCTCCTCGCCGCCCGGGCCCTGTCGTCGCTGCAGGCCGCCCGCATGCTGCAGGTGCTCTATCTGGCCAAGGCCGCCAAGCTCCTGAAGTCCGCGCTCATCCTCAAGAAGCAGGGGAAGGCGCCCGGCAACCCGGCGCTGCTCACCGGGGCGGCACTTCTGGGCGCCGCGGCGTTGGTGGGGATCGGCGACCGCATCGTGAGCGGCGAGAAACACGCCACCCCGTTCCACGGGACCTGGGACGTGTTCACCGACGACCTGCCCGTCTGGTCGGCCGGCGTCGTGGTGAGCGGGTTCGCGGCCCTGGCGATCCTGGCGGCGCGCCGGATGCGCCGCCAGACCGCGTAGCCGCTCAGCCGATCAGCGCCCGGACGGACGTCACTCGGGCGAGTGCGACGCTGCGGTCCAGGCCGACGCGATCGCGCACCCACGCGAAGAAGCGCTCGGCGTGGTCGAGGACACCGGGGACGAACACGGCGGGGTCGACCGGTATCCGGTCGTCACCGACGGTCAGTACGGCGGCCGGGCCCGCCCGCCGCATCGTGATCTGGATCGGCTGGCCCGGGAACGTGGCCGCGGCGTTCCCGGTCGTGAGGTAGCCGCCGCAGAGCTCGACGAGCTCGTGCCAGATCCCGTCGACGTCGTCCCACTGGTCGGCGGTGAAGACATCCCTCCCGGAAATGGAGAGGCGCACCAGGCCGTCCCCGCCGTACGGGTTTCGCGTCAGGCGGTCACGCCACAGCGCCGCGGCCCGCTCCGGCTCGTGCTCGACGCTGACGAGGTATGCCTCCGGACGCGCGACGAAATCGTCGAGGTCCGTGACGGTCGCCGCGCTGAGGATGAGGGTCTCCGCCTCCATCCCGAGGTGCGCCGCACCCATGGTCACGGCGGGGCCAGCCCGTGCGGTGCGACGCGGCTGCTCGGGACGACGACCATGCCCGCCAGGATTGCGCGCCCTGACGGGCGGGGGCAACCGCTCAGCCGGCCTCCGCCGCCTCCAGCGCCCCGTGGCCCATGAGGCGCTCCAGCACGAAGCGCACCTCGGCGGCCACGTCCGGCAGCTCCCGGCCCTGGGGATGCACCACCCAGTGGATGAACATGCCGATCACCACCCCGCGCAGGCCGCGCACCAGCACCTCCATCGCCTCCTCGGCCACATCCACGCCGCCGTCGCGCAGGGCCGCCGCGATGATCGGGTCCGCCTCCGCGTAGAAGCCGGCCAGCGCGGCCCGGGTGGACTCGCTGCGCCGGGCGGTGGCCATCATCGACAGCAGGGCGATGAGACGGCCCTCGTCGGCGGCCAGCCCCTCGCTGAGCCCGTCCACCACGCCGGCCAGGTCCGACCCCGCGGCGGTCCGGGCCGCCACCCCGTCGCTGAAGATCCCGAACAGCGTGTCGCGGGCCAGCTCCCCCAGCAGCTGCTCCTTGGAGCCGAACGCGTACTGCACCGAGCCCTTTGACACCCCGGCCCGGCGCGCGACCCGTTCGAGGGTGAGTCCCTCCACACCCGACTCGGCGACCTCCTCCCGCGCGGCGCGCAGCAGGTTGGTTCGCCGCTCATCCCAATAGGCGATCGGCCGCGGTCGTCCTGGCACACGTTCCTCGGTCTGCTCAAAAGCGATTGTGGGCTGCTTCATCCATCCGGCTGGATGAAGGTTTTCTCCCATTCCCGGCACACCGCCCGCATTGTCCGGGGGCACAGACATCCGGGCGGGCTTTCTCGCGCAGGGCCCAACGCATGGGCCTGAGGGGGGCTCCTACATTCGGCCCCCATGACCGAATCCCTCGTCCCACACGACGCCGCACCGGCCCCCGCCGTTCGCATGCTCGGCATCACCAAGCGCTTCGGCCCGGTGACCGCCTGCGACGGCATCGACTTCGTGCTCGGCCGCGGCGAGGTGCACTGCCTGCTCGGCGAGAACGGCGCCGGCAAGACCACGCTCATGAGCATCCTCTTCGGGCTCATCCCGCCCGACGACGGCCAGATCATCGTGGACGGGACGTCGGTGCAGTTCGGCTCGCCGCGCGACGCGCTGAACCACGGCATCGGCATGGTGCACCAGCACTTCATGCTGGTCCCCGAGTTCACCGTCGCCGAGAACGTGGTGCTGGGATCCCGGCCCGCGTGGACGCCGCGGTTCGACCGGGCCGCCGCCGAGGAGGAGGTCCGCGAGGTCGCCCGCACCTCCGGCCTGGAGGTGGACCCCCGCGCCCTGATCCGCGACATCCCGGTGGACGTGCAGCAGCGGGTCGAGATCCTCAAGCTGCTCTACCGCGGCGCGAAGGTCCTGATCCTGGACGAGCCCACCGCATCGCTGGGCCCGGCCGGGATCAAGTCGCTGTTCGAGGGACTCGCCACCCTGCGCGAGCAGGGCCATTCGGCCATCCTCATCACCCACAAGCTCACCGAGGTGACGGCCGTCGCCGACGGGGTCACCGTGCTGCGCGGCGGGCGCCTGCAGGGCTCCTTCCGGCAGGGCAACACCGACGAGGCCGAGCTTGCCCGGGCCATGACCGGCGGCGACATCGCCGCCCTGCCGGTGCGCCGCGCCGCGTCCGGGGGCGAGGTCGTCCTGCGGGTGCGGGGCCTCACCGTGAAGGACACCGTCACCGGCCGGAACGCCGTGGAGGACCTCGACCTGGAGGTCGCCGCCGGGGAGATCGTCGGCATCGCCGGGGTGGAGGGCAACGGCCAGCGCGAGCTCGCCGACGCCCTTGCGGGAGTGCTCGCGCCGGAGTCGGGGACGATCCTGCTCGACGACGCCGACATCACCGCCATGCCGCCGCGCGCCCGCCATGCCGCGGGCCTGGGGGTCATCCCCGAGGACCGCCTGCGCTGGGGCCTGGTGGCCGACCTCACCCTCGCCGAGAACCTCGCGCTGAGCGACATCTCCCGCGGCGGCCTGCGGCGTCGCGGACGCCTGCTGGACCTGGACGGCATGCAGGCCCGGGCCGCGGAGCTGCTGGAGACCTACGGCGTGCGGCCCCCCAACCCCAAGGCCCGGGCCTCGCAGCTCTCCGGCGGCAACCAGCAGAAGGTGGTCATCGCCCGGGAGATGTCCCGGCAGCCGCGCCTGCTGGTGGCCGCCCAGCCCACCCGGGGCCTGGACGTGGGCGCCATCGACTACGTGCACCGGCAGATCCTGGACATGCGCGACCGCGGCGGCGCCGTCCTGCTGGTCACCAACGAGCTGGAGGAGCTGATCGCCCTCTCCGACCGGATCGCCGTGATGTACCGCGGCCGGTTCGTCTACCGGGCGGTCACCGCCGACGCCGACGTGGACGCCATCGCGATGGCGATGGCCGGCATCTCCCCCGAGGACGCGGACGCGCAGCCCGGCGCCGCGATGGAGGTCGCATGAGCGGCGACGCACCGGGCCGCGGGCTGCTGACCCGCGCCCTGTCCACCCCCGATCCGCGGGCGCTGGCGACCGGCGTGATGGCCCTGCTGGGCACCATCGTCGTGGTGTCGCTCATGGTGGCGGCCCTCGGCGAGGACCCCTTCGCCGCCATCCGCACCATCATCGAGGGGTCGTTCGGCGACACCACCGCGTTCGGCCAGACCCTCATGGTGGCCGTGCCCCTCGCGCTGTGCGGCGCCGCGGCGGCCATCCCCTTCACCGCGCGCCTCTGGAACGTGGGCGCCGAGGGCCAGATGCACATCGGCGCGTTCGCCGCGGTCGCGGTGGCGCTCACGCTCCCCGCGCTCCCCGGGCCGGTGTTCATCCCGCTCATCCTCCTCGGGGCGATCGTCGCCGGGGCCCTCTGGGCCGGCCTGGCCGGCGTGCTGAAGACCGCCTTCGGCGCCAACGAGGTGATCGTCACCCTCATGCTCAACTTCGTGGCGATCCTCATCGCCACCTACGCCATCACCGGCATCTGGCCGCAGGGCGTGGCGCCCTCCACCGAGCAGGTCCCCGACTCCACGGTGCTCCCGGTCGTGTGGTCCGGGGCGAACGTGAGCCTGGCCCTGCCCATCGCACTGGCGGCCCTGGTCGCCGCGTGGGTGCTGATGTCGCGCACCGGGCTGGGCCTGCAGATCCGCTCGATCGGCCTCAACCCCTTCGCGTCGCTCATGAACGGCATGCGCGTGCAGACCGTGACGGTGGCGACGTTCGCCATCGCCGGCACCTTCGCCGGGCTCGCCGGCGCAATGGAGGTGATCGGCGAGAACAAGGCGCTGGTCACCAACTTCTCGGCGAACTACGGCTACCTGGGCATCGCGGTGGCGCTCGTCGCCCGCCTGGCACCGGCCTGGATCTTCCCGTCGGCGGTGCTGTTCGCCGCCCTGCAGGTGGGCAGCCAGAGCCTGCCGGCCTCCACCGGCATCCCCACCTCCTTCGGCCAGATCATCATCGCCGCCTTCGTCCTCGGGCTCCTCGGGGCCCGGGTCATCCGGCTGCGCTACGCGGAGGGGGCGGTCCAGTGAACTCGACCATCGTCATCTCGGTCTTCGCGACGGGCATCGCCCTCATGACGCCCGTGCTGTGGGCCGCCCTGGGCGAGGCCATCGCGGAACGCGCCGGGGTGCTGAACATCGGCATCGAGGGCGTCATGCTCTTCGGCGCCCTGGTCTGCGCCTGGGCCATCCGGGAGGGCGCCGGCATCTGGACCGGGTTGCTCCTGGCGATCCCCGTCGGGGCGGTCCTGGGCCTCGCGCTCGCCTACCTGTGGGTGAGCCGCGGCGCCGACCAGATCGTCAGCGGCATCATCGGCGCCACCAGCCTGCTCTTCGACGAGTTCCTGAAGGGCGTGGGCGTGGTCACCAGCCTCGACGAGATCAGCATCCCGCTGCTCTCCGACATCCCCTGGATCGGCGAGATCGTCTTCCAGCAGCCGTCGGTGACCTATCTGGCGCTGCTGGCCGCCCCCCTGGTGTTCCTGCTGCTGAACCGCACCTGGTTCGGCCTCTACATCCGGTCGGCCGGCGAGAAGCCCCGGGCCACCGAGACCGCCGGCCTCAGCGTCCCCGCCCTGCGCTACACGGCGGTGGTCGTCTCCTGCGTGCTCATCTGCTTCGGCGGCGCCTCGCTCATCGCGATCACCTCCGGCGGCTTCGTCACCAACGTGACCGCCGGGCAGGGCTTCGTCGCCCTGGCGATCGTGGTCCTCGGCCGCTGGAACCCCTTCCTCATCGTGGGCGGCGCCCTGCTGTTCGGGGTGAGCCAGGCCCTCCAGTTCCAGGCGCAGTCCCTCGGCTTCCTGAGCTCCCTGCCCCCCGAGGCATGGCTGTCCCTCCCCTACCTGGTGACGATCGTGGCGGTCGTCGTCGCCAAGTCCTCCCGGTACCCCAACGCCTGCGGCGTGCCCTTCACGCCCGCAGGAGCGGCTCGATGAGCCCCCGCCACCCCGCAACGAACAACCAAGGAGCTGGCGTGAAGCGAGCACTTCGTGGATGTACGGCGATCCTCGCCGCCGGGCTGATCGCATTCGGTGCTGCCGCATGCGGCGACGACGAGGAGGCGGCCGGTGGCACCACCGGCGGGTCCACCACCGCCGCGCCCGTGGACTTCTCGGTGGCGCTGCTGTCACCGGGATCCTCGAACGACGGATCCTGGGGCGAGGCCAGCTACGACGGCGTCGAGGCGGCCGCAACCGAGCTCGGCGTGACGGACCTCGGCCACGCAGAGAACCTGCTCACCCCCGACGAGTACACCCAGCAGGGCGCCGCCTACGCCAAGGAGGGCGCGAACCTGGTGCTGATGGCCAACGGCTCGGTGCCCCAGTCGGTGATCAAGGTCGCCACCGACTACCCGGACGCCGTCGTCTGCGGCGCCGCCATGGAGATCCCCGCCGCGGACCTGCCGGCCAACGCCTGCACCTACGACCCCGAGCAGCAGGAGGGCGCCTTCAGCGCCGGCTACCTGGCGGCGCTCACCAGCAAGACCGGCAAGCTCGGCGTGGTCGCCGGGTTCGCGTTCCCCGCCCTCACCCGGCAGGTCGAGGGCTTCACGCTCGGCGCCCGGTACGCCAACCCGGACATCCAGGTGCAGCAGGTCTACATCAACAGCTGGACCGACACGGCCGCCGCTAAGGCCGCGGCGCAGGCGCAGTACGCCGCCGGCGTGGACATCGTCTTCAGCGCCACGGACTCCGCGACGCAGGGCATCTTCGCGGCCGCCCAGGCCGGTGACGACCGCTACGTCATCGCCTCGTACTTCGACTCGCACGAGCAGGCCCCCGACGTGGTCCTCACCAGCGTCCTCTACAACCTCGAGGGCGTCACCAAGGAGATGATCCGCAGGGGCACGGCGGGCGAGATCAAGCCCGAGGGCTACAGCTTCGGCCTGGACTTCGGGGTCGGGGAGCTCGCGCCCTTCTACGAGCTGGACAGCGTGGTCCCCGCCGAGGCGAAGACCAAGCTCGCGGAGGTCATCGCCGACATCGAGTCGGGCACCGTGAAGGTCCCGGACGAGAAGGTCCTGGGCGTGGAGGGCTCCGGCGCCTCCTTCGACCTGGCGGCGCTCACCGCCTCCTAGCCGCGGCACCCCGGGGGCGGGCCACAGGCCCGCCCCCGGCCGCACCACACGGCAACGCACCCCACACGACTCAGGAGGGAGCCAGCAATGGCCACCACGGAGCCCACGACCACCCCTGCGCCGGGACGGAAGGCGTACTGGCCGGGAGGCATCCCCAAGCCGCTCATGCCGTACTCCCCGGTCATCACCGCCGGCGGATGGGTCTTCACCGCCGGTCAGATCGCGACCGACTTCGAGACCGGCCTCGCCCCCGAGGTCATCGTCGACCCCGGCAACCCGTTCTACGGCGACGCCCTGGAGCTGCAGTCCCGCTTCGTGCTCAAGAACCTGGCGGAGGCCCTCGCCGAGGCCGGCGTGGACATCGCCACGGACCTCATGCGGATCTACCAGTGGTTCACCTCGCCGTACCCCACCGACGAGGAGCGCGCCGCGGGGAACACGTGGCCGCGCATGTCGATCACCCCGTACCTGGACGTGCGCAACGAGTTCATCCAGAGCAAGCGCCCGGCGTCCACCGGCATGGTGTGCCGCGAGCTGATGGTGAAGGACACTATCGTCGAGGTCGACATGATCGCGTTCCAGCCCATCCCGGGCGTGGAGAAGATCGCGTTCGACACGCCGGAGGGCGTGCCCGCGCCGCTGGCCGGCTACTCGCCCGCCGTGCGCTGGGGCGACTGGATCTTCACCGCCGGCGAGATCCCGGTGGACTGGAAGGGCGACTACATGAGCGACCGCTTCATGGGTTCGCCCAGCGGCCTCGCGCCCGAGGCCCGCATCAACCCGTACCTCTGGTACGGCGACGACGTGGAGCGCCAGACCGAGTACACGCTCGAGAAGCTGGCCAAGATCTGCGAGGCCGCGGGCGGCCACATCGAGAACACGGTGAAGGCCGAGGTGTACATCGGCCACCCGAACGACTTCGCCGGCATGGAGAAGGCGTGGAAGCGCTGGTTCCCGAACAACCCGCCGGCCCGGGTCACGATCCCGCACATGGGCCTCGGCGGCGCCGGCAGCCGGGTGGAGATCGCGCTCATGCTGCTGGCCGACGACGCCTCCATCTCCATGGAGACGATCCAGACCTCCGACGCCCCTGAGCCCGTCGTGCACGAGCCCCAGGCGATGAAGGCCGGGAACTTCGTCTTCTACTCCACGCAGCTGCCCGCCGACGAGAAGGGCCTGGCGGAGGAGACCAAGCGGCACCCGAACTTCCCCTGGTACAAGGAGCCCGCGCTCCTCCAGATGGAGTACATGCTCAAGAACATCGACGCCATCGCCTCCGCGGCGGGATCGAGCGTCGACAACATCTGCCGCCGCCAGGCGTTCCACGACGACCTGACGTGGTTCCAGATGATGATCAGCCGGTGGGGCGCGGCGTTCCCGAAGGACCCGCCCGCCTCCACCACCATGAAGATCGGCGGGCCCATGCAGGTGCCCGGATCCCACCTGCTGCTGGACCTCATCGGCTACGTGCCCGAGGCCTGAGCCCGTCAACCGGCGCGGGCGGCTTCCCCTTGGCCGCCCGCCCCCTTCCCCTTCGAGGTGCGTCGTGAAGACGGACATGTACTGCTACCTCTACAACCGGGAGCGGAAGTCGCTACCGGACAGCTTCGACACCTGGCTGGACCCCGAGCGCACGGCCGTGGTGTGCATCGACATGCACGCCGGCCACCTGGCGATCGACGAGCCGGGCTGCACGTGCCCCGCGCCCCGGGGCGTCGAGAAGATCGCCATCCACGACGAGTTCCACGCGGCGTGCCGTGAGATCGGGATCCCGATCATCATGGTGCAGCACTGGCAGCGGTACGGCGGCATCGACGACATCACCAGCAAGCGCCGTACCGGCAAGGCGAACTGGCGGTGGCTGTACGAGCTGTACCTGCCGCCGAACCCCGCCCAGGAGCAGCACAGCTGGGAGGGCACCCGCTGGGTGGACCTCATGGTCGAGCACGACCCGGACCGCGACTACTACGTGCGGACCAAGAAGCGGCTGTCGAGCTTCTACCCCACCGACCTCGAGTTCCTCCTGCGGAACCTCGACGTCGACACCATCGTGATCACCGGCGCCTACACGGACTGCTGCGACATCTCGACGGCATTCGACGCGGCCAACCGCGACTTCCGGGTGATCGTGCCGCGGGACATCGTGGCCGGGTTCTCCGAGGAGGCCGAAAACGCCGCGCTGCTGATCATCTCGCTGCACTGCGGCCTGGTGGTCGACTCGGCCCCGCTGCTGGCCGAGTGGTACGCCCGCACCGGCAAGGAGCTCCCCCCGCTGGAGCACGTCCTGCTGCCCGAGGGCGCCGCGGCATGAGCGACACCGCCCCGGAGACCGCGCCCGCCGGCTCCGGGGCGCCCCCGGCGCCCGCCAGGAAGCCGAGCCTCGCGGCGCTGCTGACGACCTGCGCGGTGGTGAACGTGGGGTCGATCTACCTGGCGCAACCCCTGCTGCCGTTCATCGGCGACACCCTGGAGGCGGGCACCGGCGCCATGTCGGTGGTCCAGGGCGCCCTGCAGCTGGCGTTCGGCGTGGGGCTGGTGCTGTTCGGCATCCTGGCCGACACCAGCGACCGCCGGAAGCTGCTGACGGTGATGGCCGGAGGACTCCTGGCCGCGGCCGCCATGGCGGCCGCGGCCCCCACCTATGCGGCGTTCCTCGTGGCGTCGCTCGGGATGGGGGCCTTCGCGGCCGTCCTGCCGGTGCTCATCGCCACCGCCGCCGCCGCGGGTGACACCAGGGCGCTGGTGGGCATCCTCAGCGGGGCGCCCGCGGGTGTGGTGGCCGGCCGCACCCTGGCCGGGCTGCTGGGGGAGATCGACTGGCGCCTGGCGTTCACGCTCTCCGCCGTCGCGATGGCGACGGTGCTCACGCTCATCCGCCTGCGGCTCGCGCCCCAGCCGCCGGTGGGCCCCCGCACCGCCCCCTGGCCCGCGCTGCGGGAGATGGCCTCCCTCACCCGGCTGCCGGGCAACGTCCTCATCAACCTCTCGAACTCGGTCGCGTTCCTGGGCTGGTCGTCGGTCTGGACCATGCTCTCGTTCCAGCTCAAGGACGAGCCCCTGGGCCTGTCGGCCTTCCAGATCGGGCTCGTGGGCCTGGTGGGGCTGGGCGGGGCGATCACCGGGCAGGTCGGCACCCGCATGCAGGCGTCCCTGGGCGAGTCGGGCGCCGCGCGCACCGCGCTCGTGGTCACCGCCGTGGCGGGACTCGCGCTGGCGGTGTCCGGCACCACCATCTGGGCGCTGGTCATCGCCCTCTTCGTCCACAACACCGCGGTGTGGGTGGTGCAGGCCGTGAACATCCCCGGGGCCGCGCGCCGGGCCGGGGACGGCAAGCAGGCCCGCGGCGCGGCGCTGGTCTACCTCACCAACTTCATCTGCACCGCCATCGGCGCCGTGCTGGGCGCCGTGGTGTGGGAGTCGGCCGGCTGGGCCGGGATCGGCGTCCTGGCCGCCGGCACCGCGGCGGTGTCACTGCTGCTGGACCTCGGGGGACGCGCCGCATGGAACCGCGCCGTCCCCGTCCCCGCAACCGAGAGGAGTGCCTGATGGACGACGCCGTGATCGTGGAGGTGGAGCTCAACATGCAGCAGATGGAGCTGGTGGAGCGGCTCTGCGCGGCGGAGGGCCTTCCCGAGCCCGGCGCCGCCCTGGCCGTGGGGCTCGCCGCCTACCTCGCCGCGCAGGCGGGGGTGACGGCATGAGCGGGCGCACCCTCCTCACCGAGCACCGCATGGAGCCGGGCACGGGCATCGCGCTGCCGGTCATGCGCGGCCAGGTGCTGCGCATCAGCCAGGTGGTGGGCGGTCAGTGCGCCGACTTCAACGCCTTCAACCTGCACGACTACAAGGAGCACTTCCACACGGGCCGCACCCGGCACATGCACGGCATGAACCCCACCACGGGCGCGCACCTGTGGTCGGCGCCGCCGCGCGACCGGCCGATGCTCACGATCCTGGCCGACACCTGCGGCAGCAACGACGTCATGTACCCGCGGTGCAGCGCGATGCTCTTCGACATGCACTTCGGCCTGTCGCCGCACACCAACTGCCACGACATCCAGGCCGAGGCGCAGCGCGCCTACGCGCTCACCCCGGACGACGTCCACGACTCGTTCAACTTCTGGATGAACACGGGCATCGACGGCGACGGCAACCCGTTCATCGCGCCGAACCGCTCTCGCGAGGGCGACTTCGTGGACCTGCTGGCGCAGATCGACGTGCTCGCGGTGCCCAACGTGTGTGGCGCCGACGTGATGCAGACCAGCAACTTTGCGCTCAAGCCCCTGCTGGTGCAGGTGTTCGAGGGCACGGAGGAGGACCACACCCACCTGGAGCCCAACGAGCCCAGGTTCCCCCGGACCCAGCGGTCGGTGTCGGACTTCCGGCAGCCGGTCATCAAGGCCGACCGGGCCCTGGTGCCCGACCCCGGGTATGCGCCGGAGTTCACCAACGTGCCGCTGCTCACCCAGCGGGTGCCGGTGACCCTCGACGCCGCGCAGGCGGCGGCACTGGACGACATGGTGGCCACCGGGCTGTTCGGGACGGACCGGGCCGAGGCGCTGCGGTTCGCGTTCTTCGCCTGGTACATCCAGACGCACATGCAGGGCCCGCGGCACTTCCGCGCACCGGCCGCAGCCACGTGATCGGCGTCCTGCTCGGCCTGGGCGCCGGGGTGGCGTGGGGCGCGGCCGACTTCCTGGGCGGGCTGGCCAGCCGGCGCGCCCATGCGGCGACGGTCGTCGTCTACTCGCAGATCATCGGCGTCCTGATGATGCTCGGGGCCATCCTGGCCGTCGGCGCGGGGCTGCCGGAGCTGCGCACGGCGGCCTTCGGCCTGGCCGGCGGCGTGGCCGCCGGCGCCGGGATCTTCGTGTTCTACAAGGCGCTCGCCGAGGGGACGATGGGCGTGGTGACCGCCGTCGCGACCACGGCGGTGCTCATCCCGGTGGGCGTGGGCCTCGCCTCGGGCGAACGCCCCGGCGCGGTCGCGGCGATCGGCGTGATCCTGGTGATCGGCGGCACCATGACCGTGTGCGCCGCCTCCGCCGGCGGAGCCGGCAGGGGCGACCTGCGTACGGTGGGGCTCGCCCTCATCGCGGGCGCCTGCTTCGGCACCTTCTACGTGTTCCTCGACCTCGCGGCCGACGGCGGCGCGCTGTGGACGGTGGTGAGCGCCCGGGCCGCATCGATCCCGCTGGTGGCCGTGATCGGCCTCATGGCCGGCGCCTCGCTGCGGCCGCCGCGCCAGGGACTTCCGATGATCGGCGCCGCCGGGCTCACCGACGCCATCGCGGTCCTGTGCTTCGCCGCCGCCACCAACCGCGGGCTGGTGACCCTGGTCGCGGTGCTCGGCTCGCTCTACCCGGTGGTCACCGCGGGCATCGCCGCCGCCGTGCTCCGGGAGCGGCTCACCCGCGCACAGCTGGCGGGTGCCGCCATCGCCATGTCCGGTGCCCTGGTCATCGCGGGCAGTCGCGCCGCCTGACGCCACGAACGAACGGAGATCACATGAACCCCGCCGAGCTCGCCCCCCTCCTCGACGGCCCGGTCGTGGTCACGATCGACCTGCACCGCGGCCATCTGGATCCCGAGGTGGCGACCCTGCCGCTGGCGCCCGAGGCGTCCGCCGCGCTGCTGGAGCGTGTCGTGCCGGCCCTCGACGGCTTCCGCGCCGCCGGGATCCCGGTGGTGCACGTGGTGACCTACTACCGCACCGCCGACGAGGTGCTGTCGAACCCCTACTGGGCGGCCCAGTGGGGACGCCCCGACAGCGTGCGGCGGGAGATCGCCATCCACAACGTGGGCGACGTGCCGGGGCTCGAGCTCATGCCGGGCGTGTACGCCGAGGGCGACCACGTGGTGCGCACCAAGAAGCGGTACGACTGCTTCGTGGGCACCGACCTGGAGGTGACCCTGCGCACGCTGGGCTGCGGGACCCTGCTGGTGTCGGGGGTGAACACCAACTCCTGCGTGCTGGCCACCACCGTCTCGGCATCGGTGAAGGACTTCGGGGTGGTGGTGATGGAGGACCTGGTGGACTCCATGATGGGGCCGGACCTGCACCGGGCGGCCCTGGACATCCTGGCCGGATCGTTCGCCTTCGTGGCGACCTCCGACGACGTGCTGGCGGCGGTGGGCGCGCCGGTCTGATCGACAGAACCTCCCGAACGGCAGCCGAATAGGTACGGTTCGCTCAATTCCGGGTGACCCGGGGCGAAGGTGGTCGGGACGGAGCCCGGAGGAGTGCCCCGTCCCGTCATCCGTTCCGACCGGGAGGAACTTCCACATGCGTGCATGGATTCGCGCGGCCGGCGCCGCGTGCGCGGCGGTGCTCGCGCTCAGCACCACCCAGGCGGTCGCCGTCATCGGCGGCCAGCCGGACAACGGGCGCACCCCGAACGTGGGGATGATCCTGGGGACCGATGCCATCGGCCCCCTGCTGGTGTGCACCGGGACGCTGGTGAACCCCACCACCGTGGTGACCGCCGCGCACTGCATTCCGCCCTCGATCGAGGGCTACGGCGCCGTGACCTACGAGATCACCTTCTCCGACCAGGTGGCCCTGGCCGGCGGCTTCCCCGCCCCCATCCCGCTGGGTCAGGGCATCGCCGGCACCCCGGTGCCGAACCCGGCGTACGACCAGAGCCTCCTCAGCTCCAACGGGGTCGGCATGGCCACGTTCGCTGCCAACGGCGCGCAGGACATCGGCGTGCTGCGGCTCGCCGCGCCGGTCACCGGGATCACGCCCGCGCAGATCACCGGACCCAGCACGATCCTGCAGAACCCCAAGCCGGACTTCCTGCAGGTGGGCTACGGCGACACGCGGGTGGGCCCGCCCGGCCAGCCGAGCTCGTACTTCATGGACGGGTTCCGCAACCAGTCGGTGTTCCCGCTCAAGACCCTGAAGGACGACCTGGCCTACGGGAACGCCAACCCCAACGACGCCAACGGATTCGGGCTGCCGGCGGCGGGTGACTCCGGGTCCCCGTGGTTCCTGAACGGCAAGCTGGGCGTCGTGTTCTCGTTCAGCGGTCCCAACAACACCGTTGCCGGGCCGCGCCTGGACACCGGTCCGGGCCGGGCCTTCCTGCGCGCGCAGGGCCTCGTGCCGTGATCACCGCCGGAGGGGGCCCGCAACCGGGCCCCCTCCGCGCCGCACACCGCGAACCGATCGCGTGTGTGCGAGGTCGTGCGGGCGGGAAGGGAGGCGTCACCCACAGAGGAGGCGCGATGCGCGACGACCCACCGCCAATGACCGAGGCCGACGAGGAGGTTCTGCGGGATCCCGACGAGGCCTACCCGCCGGAGGCGACGCCCGAGCAGCTCGACCGCGCCCAGTTCCGGCAGGGGGCCGCCGTGGAGCGCGAGAAGCAATGGGTGGATCCCCGGGAGATCGTGGGCGGCGAGGAGTAGCCGCCGCGCGGGCCCGTCGGCCCACCGGCCGGGCGGTGCCGATAGGCTGCCCGGCGTGTCTCATGTCCTGACGAGCCTTCCCGTCGGCGAACGCGTGGGCATCGCGTTCTCCGGTGGCCTCGACACCTCGGCCGCGGTGGCCTGGATGCGCGAGGCGGGGGCCATCCCCTATGCCTACACCGCCAACCTGGGCCAGTACGACGAGCCCGACCTGGATTCGGTCCCGGACCGCGCCCGCGCCTACGGCGCCGAGCTGGCCCGCCTCATCGACTGCCGCGAGCTGCTGGTGCGCGAGGGCCTGGTGGCGCTCATGTGCGGCGCCTTCCACATCTCCACCGGCGGGAAGACGTACTTCAACACCACCCCCCTGGGGCGGGCCGTCACCGGCACGCTGCTGGTGCAGGCCATGCGGGAGGACGGCGTCGCCATCTGGGGCGACGGGTCCACCTACAAGGGCAACGACATCGAGCGGTTCTACCGCTACGGGCTGCTGGTCAACCCGAACCTGCGCATCTACAAGCCGTGGCTGGACACCGCCTTCGTGGACCAGCTGGGGGGCCGCAAGGAGATGAGCGCCTGGCTGGCCGAGCGCAAGCTGCCGTACCGCGACTCCGCCGAGAAGGCCTACTCCACCGACGCCAACATCTGGGGCGCCACGCACGAGGCCAAGCTGCTGGAGGAGCTCTCCCACGGCATGGACCTCATCGAGCCGATCATGGGCGTCAAGCACTGGGACCCCGCGGTGGAGATCGCGCCGGAGGAGGTGTCGGTGCGGTTCGAGCAGGGCTGGCCGGTGGCCATCAACGGCCGCGAGTTCGACTCGCAGGTGGACCTGGTGCTGGAGGCCAACGCCGTCGGCGGGCGCCACGGCCTGGGCATGAGCGACCAGATCGAGAACCGCATCATCGAGGCCAAGAGCCGGGGCATCTACGAGGGCCCGGGGATGGCGCTGCTGCACATCGCCTACGAGCGGCTGGTCAGCGCGATCCACAACGAGGGTACCATCGACAACTACCGCACCATGGGCCGGCGCCTGGGGCGCCTCATGTACGAGGGCCGCTGGTTCGACCCCCAGGCGGTGATGCTGCGCGACCCGCTGCAGAAGTGGGTGGGCTCCGCGGTGACCGGCGAGGTCACCCTGCGCCTGCGGCGCGGGGACGACTACACGATCCTCGACACCACCGGGCCGGACTTCTCGTACCACCCCGAGAAGCTCTCGATGGAGCGCACCGAGGACGCCGCGTTCGGCCCCATGGACCGGATCGGCCAGCTCACGATGCGCAACCTCGACATCGCGGACTCCCGCAACAAGCTCCACGCGTACCGCCGGGCTGGCACCCTCGCGCCGGGCGGCGAGTTCGGGCTGCTGGAGGCCCCGGACTCCGAGTGACCGGGCGGGTGGTCAGCGGGAGCCGAGCGCCCCGCTGACCACCAGCTCCCGGATGCGAATCGCGGTGCGCCAGGCCTCGCCGCCCTCGGTCGCGCCCTTCACGGACAGGTCGGCCGAGGCGAGCGCCGCGGGGCGTCGTCCCGACGCGGCGAGCGCGACCGCCCGGGCGGATTCGGCCTCGGCGGTGATCTCCCCACCGACGTCGGCCGCCAGATGCACCGCCGCCATCGCCACCCCGACGGCCCGGTCTGCCTCATCGGCCCACGCGAGCGCCTCCGCCTGCATGCAGAGCGCCTGCACGGTGCGGAAGCGATGGTTCCGGCAGG
>LNFL01000188.1 GCA_001464275.1 Actinobacteria bacterium Ga0077560
GGATCGCGCCGGGCCCCTCCAGGGCCATCTCGGTCCGCAGGGACCTGGGCTGGATCCCGGAGGGATGACGGTGCCGTGGTCGGCCCGCGGGCCGACCACGCGGGACTCCCCAAAGGGGGGTCCCTGGCTGACCGGACACCCGGGAACACTCCCGGGATGGGACAGAGGATTGCGATCACAGCGGACCAGGAGACCCCACTGGCCTGCGCGCCAGGGATACCTGCGCACGCAACGTGCTCGTGCCCTGGGGGTCCCGCCCCACGCCCGGCGGGACCGGGGATACTTGCGGCATGAGGATCGCCACGTGGAACGTCAACTCGATGCGCCAGCGGATGCCGCGGTTCCTGCCGTGGCTCGACGAGCGCAGCCCCGATGTGGTGTGCCTGCAGGAGACCAAGGTCACCGACGACGCCTTCACCGAGCTCCTGGGGACGGAGCTGCAGGAGCGCGGGTACGCCGTCGCCGCCCACGGGCAGGGGCAGTGGAACGGGGTGGCCATCCTCTCCCGCGTCGGGCTGGAGGACGTGGTGACCGGCGTGGCCGGGGCGCCCGACTGGGACATCCCCGAGGCCCGGGCCGTCGCCGCCACCTGCGGCGGAATGCGCGTGCACTGCCTGTACGTCCCCAACGGGCGCGAGCCGGACTCCGACCACTACCGGTACAAGCTGGCGTGGCTGGCGGCGCTGCGCGAGGTGATCGCCGCGGGGCCCGCAGACGCGATGGTGCTGGGCGACATCAACATCGCGCCCACGGACGAGGACGTGTTCGACCCGGGCGCGTTCGCCGGCCAGACGCACGTGACGCCGCCCGAACGGGCGGCGCTGGCCGAGATCCTGGCGCTGGGGTTCCACGACGTGGTGCGCGACCGCTGGCCCACCGAACGCGTCTTCACCTACTGGGACTACCGGGCCGGCATGTTCCACCAGGACCTGGGCATGCGGATCGACCTGGCGCTGGCGTCCGCACCGGTCGCGGCGCGCGTGGCGGCGGCGTGGGTGGACCGGCAGGCCCGCAAGGGCACCGGCCCCAGCGACCACGCTCCCGTGATCGTCGACCTGGACGAGGCGCCCGACGGCGACATCGGTCCCATGGTGCCGCCGCCGTCGGCCCGTCCCGCCCGGCGCGGAACCCGAAAGCTGCCGCAGTCCGGCTGAGGTCCGGGTGTCCGACCAAAGGATGAGCGCGCCCGCGTCCAAGCGCCGATGCCGCACGGGCGGGGACGCGCGAGGCTCCTCGCATGAACCGACCGCTCAGCCTCATCCTCGCCGGGATCGCCGCGATCGCCATCACCGGCTGCGGCGACGACGCCCCATCGGGAACGACCCGCGCCGGTGAGATGACCCCCGAGACGCGCATTGCGATCGACCGGCTCGAGACGAACCTGCGGGAGCGGGTGGCCGCCGGACGCGCCCCGGCCATGGTGGCCGGCGTGCTGCTGCCCGACGGGACCACCCGGGTGATCGCCGCGGGGGACATCGGCGACGGGCGGGCGCCCGACGCCGACACGGTGTTCGAGATCGGTTCGATCACCAAGACCTTCACCGCCACCGCGCTGGCCGACATGGCGGCCCGGGGCGAGGTGGCCCTGGACGACCCGGTGGGCGGGCTGCTGCCGGGCTGGCGCATCCCCGAACGGGGCGGGCCGATCCGGCTGGTGGATCTCGCCACCCAGTCATCGGGCCTTCCGCGCGAGCTTCCGGACATCGCCACCGGCGACCCGGGCAACCCGTGGGCCCACATCACCCCCGCGCAGATGCGGGCCTTCCTGGACACGCACGGGCCGGCCCGCGCCCAGGGGGGCGCATACGAGTACTCCAACGTGGGCTATGGCCTGCTGGGCGTCGCGCTCGCGACGCGATCGGGGGTGACGTACGAACGCCTGGTGCGCGACCGCATCCTCACGCCGCTGGGCATGGCCGACAGCGGGATCGACATCACCCCGCGGATGCGCGAGCGCCTGGCCGTGGGGCACGACGTCGCGGGCGAGCCCACACCTCCCCTGGTGATGGACGCCATCGCCGGCGCCGGCGCGCTGCGCTCCACCACGGCCGACATGCTGCGCTACGCGGCCGCCAACCTGGGCGGAGACGGGCGGCTCGCGGGAGCCATGCGGGACGCCCAGACCTCGCGGCGCGACGCGGGACCCGGGATGCGCATCGGCCTGGCATGGCACGTGGTGGAGGGCCCGGCGGGCGACGTCGCCTGGCACAACGGCGGCACCATCGGCTTCCGGTCGTTCATCGCGATCGACCGTGCCCGGGGGCTGGCGGTGGTGGTGTGGGCGAACGCCGCCGCCGACGTGACCGACGACATCGGCTTCAACTTCCTCGACCCCGGTGCGCCGCTGGCCCCGGCCCCGGTGGAGCGCACGGCGATCCGGCTGCCGGCCGAGGTCCTGGAGCGGTACGTCGGCGTCTACGAGCTGCCCGGCATGCGGGTGACGATCACCCGGGGCCCCGAGCACCTGATCGCGACCCCCGAGGGGCAGGGACCGGTCCCGCTCTACGCCGAGACCACGACCGAGTTCTTCCTCACGGCCGTCGATGCCCAGGTCACCTTCCGCACGGCGCCGGACGGCCGCGTCATCGGGCTCACCCTGCACCAGAATGGCGCGGACGTGAACGGGAACAGGGTTCCCTGACCACGGCGGTGGCGAGCGGACCGATGAGATCCGGCCGCGCCGCCCGTCCACTCCGGTACCGCCCACGACCCGAAGGGACCGCGCCATGGCACGGATCGTCTCGACCCTCTTCATCTCGGCCGACGGCGTCGCCGAGATCGACCCCGCCTGGCACTTCCCCTACTTCGACGAGAACATGGGCCGGGCGGTGAGCGAGGACTACGACGGCGCGGACGTGCTGCTGCTGGGCCGGGAGACGTACGACAGCTTCGCCGGCGCCTGGCCCGACCGCGAGACCGCCGGCGGCGAGGACGCCCCGTTCGCCAAGCAGATCGGGGACATGCGCAAGGTCGTCGCCTCGCGCACGCCGCGGGACTTCACCTGGCGCAACAGCGAGGTCATCTCCGGCGACCTGCTGGAGGCCGCCGCGGCGCTGCGCGCGGATCCGGGCGTGCGGGGCGTGCTGATCCCCGGGTCGATCTCGGTGGTTCAGCAGCTGTTGGCCGCCGGCCTGCTGGACGAGCTGCGGCTGCTGGTGCACCCGGTGGCGGCGCGCACGGGGCGCAGGCTGTTCGACGAGGGCGACGCGCCGTACCACCTGCGGGTGACCGCTCATCCGCGTGATCTACGCCCCCGCCGAAGCACCCGGCGAGGTGGGCTACGAGGACGTCACCCAGCACGTGCCGGACGGGGGGTGACCCGCACCGGCGCCGGTTGTGTCGCGGCGGTGACACGACGGGTGTCGGCGGGCCGAACGAGGCGGCGGGCGGACGGACGTACCGTCGGGGTGCAGTCACCCACGTCCCATCGGAGCCCGCCATGACCCGCCGCCGCACCGCCATCCTGTTCGCCGCCCTGCTCGCCGCCGGCACCGCGACCGCCGCCGCGGCCCCGGGCGATGTGACCCGCGTGAGCGTCACCGACGCCGGCGCCGAGGCGAACGCCCTCTCGGAGGGCACCGCGGTCTCGGCCGACGGCCGGTTCGTGGCGTTCGTGAGCGCCGCGCAGCTCACCGCGGCGCCCACGGGGGGCAAGAAGCAGCTGTACGTGCGGGACCGCGCGACGGGCCGCACCGTGCTGGCCTCCGCCGGCGTCGACCCCGGGGACTCGTTCAACTCAAAGATCGACATCTCGTCCGACGGCCGGTACGCGGTGTTCGGCAGCACGGCCACCAACCTCGTCGCCGGCGACACCGACGCGAACGCCGACGTCTTCCGCACGGACCTGCGGACCGGCGCCGTCGTGCTGGTGTCGGTGAACTCGCGGGGCGAGAAGGCCAACGCGGGCGTCGGCGGCGACCCCAGCATCTCCGGCGACGGCGAGCGCGTGGCGTTCACCACGGGCACGGCCACCAACCTCTTCCCCGGCGACGTCGGCAACGCCGCCGACGTGGTGGTGCGCGACATCGCCGCCGGCACCACCACGCTGGTGAGCCAGAACTCCCAGGGCCAGCAGTCGAACGGCACCACCGAGCGGCCCGCGATCAGCGCGGACGGGCGAGTGGTGGCCTTCGAGGCCGTCCTGGACGCGACGAACCTCTTCCCCGGCGACGACAACGCCACCAACGACATCGTGGTGCGCGACCTGGCGGCCGGCACCACCACCGCGGCCTCGGTCGCCGCCGATGGCAAGGTCCTGGGCGGCAACATCCCGGACATCTCCGGGGACGGCCGGTACGTGGTGTTCCAGACCGGCGCCTCGCTCGACCCCATCAACGACGCCAACGGCGGAGACGTGTACCGGCGCGACATGCGGCTGGGCGTCAGCACGCTGGTGTCGGCGCGCACCGGGGCGGACGGCCGCGGCAACGGCGACTCGCGGATCGCGAGCATCTCCGCCGACGGCACCCGCATCGCCTTCGAATCGACCGCCACCGACCTCACCGCCGACGACGACAACGCCGCGACCGCCGACGTCTACGTCCGCGACCAGGCCGGCCGGACCACCACCCGGGCGAGCGTCCGCGCCGACGGCGCGCAGGCCGCCAACGCGTCCACGCTCGGCGTGGTCGCCCCGAACGGCGGGCCGGCGGCCTTCACCTACGACGACACCGGCGGCAAGCCGTTCCTCACCGGCGACGCGAACGCGGTCGCCGACATCTTCCTGAAGGAGCTCGCCCCGTCGGACACCACGGGTCCGGCGCTCACGGTGACCGGCCCGGCGAGCGCATCGGACGCGGGCGCCACCCTGACGGGCACGGTGAGCGACGCATCGGGCGTGATCGACCTGCGCGTCGGCGACGCGGCGATCCGGCCGGCCGCCGACGGGACCTTCCGGGCCCCGGTGACGCTCGGCGCGCCGGGGAGCGCGACGACCGTGACGGTGACCGCCACCGACGGCGCCGGGGCGACCACGACGGTGACGCATCGCATCACGCGGGCCGCCGCGCCGGACACCGCGCAGCCGGGCGGCACCGTCGCCCGCGCCACCGCCCTGCGCGTCACCCGGCGCGGCGAGCGGATCATCGTGCGCTTCCGGCTCTCGGGGAACGCCCGGGTCGCCGTGCGGGTCCTGCGCCGGGTCGCGCCCGCCGGCACCCGCGCCCGCCTGGTGCCGGTCGGCGGCGCGCCCGCGCGCACGCTCGCCGCGGGAGTGCGGACCATCGCGTTCCCCGCGCCCGGCTTGCGGCCGGGCACCCACCGCGTGCAGCTCACCGTCCGTGCCGGCGGGCGGGTCTCCACGGCGACGGTCGCCCTCCGGGTGGGCCGCTGATCATCAGGCCCTCCGGGCGGCGCGTGGATCGCGTCGCCCGGAGGGCGTTCGGCAGCGTAGGCTCGGCCGATGGACGCCCTGCCGCCCGGATGGGACACCGACATCGCGGTGCTGGAGCTGGGCGGGTCCAGCGTGGAGGACCGCGGCGACCACCTGGTGGTCCGCACCCCGGCGAACCCGGACTTCCACTGGGGCAACTTCCTGTTCGTGACCGACCCGGCGGCCGTCGGCGACGCGGAGCGGTGGACCGCGATCTTCGGGGCCACCGGCTCGCGGTGGGGCTCACCCGGTTCCCCGAGGACGGCGCCGCATGGGCGGCGGCGGGGGCGGAGCTGGAGGAGGACCAGGTCCTCACCAGCAGCTCGCCGCCACGCCGGACGCCCGTGCCGGACGGCTACACCGTGCGGCGTCTCGACGGGGACGACTGGGAGCGGTACATCGCGCGAGAGCTGGCCGAGAACCTGCGCACCGGCGAGTACGCCCCGGAGGAACACGAGCGCTTCACGCGTGCCCGCACGGTCTCCCAGCGCGAGCTCTCGGACCGCGACGCGGCCGCCTTCTTCGGCGCGTTCCACGGGGAGCGGCTGGTGGCCGACCTGGGCATCGTCCGCTGCGGCGAGCGCGCCCGGTACCAGAGCGTCGGCACCGATGTGGACCACCGCGGGCGCGGCCTGGCCTCCCACCTGCTCGGCGTCGCGGCCGCGTGGGCGGGCGAGCGCGGCTGCCGGCAGTGGGTCATCGTGACCGAGTCCGACAACCCCGCCGGACGGGTCTACCGCCGGGCGGGGTTCGCCCCGGACGCCACCAACGCCCAGGCGTACCGGCCCCCTCCACGCTGACGCCACCGCCCCGGTCCGGCCATCGCACGGATGGGAGTCCGGGTGGCGAGCCCCCGACGCCCGGGGGGCCGGCGGTCAGCCGCGGACGGTGGTGCGGACCAGCCAGGCGTGCGCCGCATGGGAGACCATCTCCATCGGCCCCCGCTCGAAGCGCCGCAGCCACAGTGTGGCGCCCGCGACGAGGATGAGGCTGATGAGCAGGAAGGCGATGACGAGGTCGAAGACGCCCAGGCTGAAGGGCATCCTGGCGTCCAGGTCCAGGCCGTACGGCATGAAGAGCACCAGACCGATGATGTTCTGCAGCAGGTAGCACGTCAGCGCGGTGCGGCCCACCGTGGCCACCATCGAACCGATCGGTCCGGTCCTGTCGCGCCCGACGTAGAAGTGGGCAACCAGGGCCATCACGCCGAACATCACAACCAGGGCCGTGCCGTACCGGACGAACGTGGCCGACCACAGGTTCACCGGGTTCTCCGGATCGATGAACGTGATCGTGCGGAGCCCCCAGTCCACGGGAAGGCCGATGCCGAACCCCACCCACATGAGGCGCCTGCGCAGCCGCGCCCCGTCCGGGCGGAAGAGCCCCGCCTCCCAGAGGCGCGCGCCGATCAGGAAGACCCCGAGCCCCATCACGACCATGATCGGGATCTCGGCGCGACCCCCGTCCCAGAAGATCTGGTAGTTCGTCCTGACCGTGTCCCAGTACCCGGGGACGTCCGGCCCCTCGCCCACGGACATCACTGCTCCGCCGTCCTCGGCACCGGCCACGGGCTCGGACGACGGCTTGCCGCCACCGAATCCCGCGGCCGCTGCGACCGCCGGGCGGGCGAGGTACCACAGGTGCGCCAGGTGCGCGAGGGTGCCCAGCACGAGGACGGCGGTCTGCACCCGTCTCGGTGCCATGACCACGACGCAGATCACGAGGGCCGTCAGGCCATAGCCCATGAGCACGTCGAAGGGGACCACGAACAAGTAGTTCAGAAACCCTTCGACGATCAGCACGACGGCCCGCCACGGATAGCTCCTGAGCCAGGGTTCCCCCCGCCGGACCGCCGATTGGCGCTGGATGATGAGGCCGATGCCGAACATGACCGTCAGCAGCCCGATCCAGTACCCGTTGGTGATCAGCGACACGCAGAAGGTGGCGACCTCGTTGACGGACTCGGCGATGGCGGCGTCCCGGTCGCTCGCGACGAGGAAGCCGATGTTCGTCGCGAGCGTGCCCAGGATGGCCATGCCGCGCAGGACGTCGAGGGCGATGACCCGCTCCCACCCCGGACCGGCGGGCATCTCGGTGGGCCTGCCGGCGCCCCCGGCGGGCGCGGTCACGCTGGTCGTCAGGTCGGCCGGCATCAGACGCCCGGCTGTCGTCGTGACGCGCCCGCGGGAAGTGCATCGAGTGGCGGGGTGGGTCCGGTGACGGTGATCATGAGTCCGAGCATGTGCCGCGGCGTGCCGCGGCGCATCGGGCGGGCGTCGCAGGGCGCGTGCGACCAAAGTCGTATTGCGGGCGGGACCGGTGACGGATGAAGGTCCCGAATCCGATTCCCGGCCCTTCGCTCCGCGACACGCAGGCGACTCCACGCCACGTCGCCTGGCCGTGGTGCCTCCTCGTGAGCCCGTGGTCGCCGGGACCCGGGCGCACCGCCGCGCCGCCGCGCCCGGTTCAGCCGCCCGCGGTCACCTCGGCCACGCTGCCGTCCTCCACCACGATGCGGCGGGTCACGCGCACCCGCTCCAGCATTCGCCGGTCGTGGGTCACCAGGATGAGCGTGCCCTCGAAGCCGTCCAGGGCCTCCTCGAGCTGCTCGATCGCCTCGAGGTCCAGGTGGTTGGTGGGCTCGTCGAGCACCAGGCAGCTCACCTCGCGGGCCGCCAGGAGCGCCAGCAGCGCCCGGGTGCGCTCACCCGGTGAGAGGTCGCCCGCGTGCCGCTCCACCCGGTCCGCGTCCAGGCCGAACTTGGCGAGCAGGGTGCGGGCCTCCTGCGGGCGCAGGCCGGACGATGCCTCCACCGCCTCCAGCAGGGTCGGCGCGCCCAGCAGCGCCGTGCGCTCCTGCTCGACCTCCCCGATCACCACCGACGGCCCCACCTTCCCGGCGCCCTCGGCCAGCGGCACGCGGCCCAGCAGCGCTGAGATGAGGGTGCTCTTGCCGCCGCCGTTGGGACCGGTGATCACCAGCCGGTCGCCACGGCGCACGTCGAGGTCGACGGGGCCGAGGGTGAAGGTCCCGCGCCGCACCACCGCGCCCTGGAGCACCCCGACCACGTCGCCGCCGGTGCGGGCCGACAGCCGCAGCTGCAGCCGCCACCCCTCCCAGGGCTTGTCCACCACCTCCAGCCGCTCGACGGCGCGTTCGGTGGCGCGCACCTTCGAGGCCTGCTGCTCGGAGCGCTCGGCGCGCATGCTCCTGCCGATCTTGTCCGGGTCCTTCGGGCGCTTCTTCTCCTTCTTGACACCCTCCTCCGACCACGCGCGCTGGCGGCGCATGCGCTGCTCCAGACGGGCCTTCTCGGAGGTGTACTTGCCGTGCGCCTCGTACTGCCGGCCGCGCGCCTGGTCGCGCTGGGCCACGTAGTCGCTCCACCCGCCGGCCCACTCCCGCGCCTCGTGGGCGGGTTCGGTGATCTCCACCACCCGGCGCACGCAGCGGTCGAGGAACGCCCGGTCGTGCGACACGGTCACCACGGCGCCCGGGTGCGCGCCCACCAGCCGCTCCAGGATCTCCAGCCCGCCGAAGTCCAGGTCGTTCGTGGGCTCGTCCAGCAGCAGCAGGTCCACGCGCGACACGATGAGCACGGCCAGCCCCACGCGCGCGGCCTGACCGCCCGAGAGGGCGCTCATGGGCACCTCCAGCCGGTCGGCCGAGAGCCCGACCTCGGCCAGCGCCTCACCCGAGCGGACGTGCAGGTCGTCACCGCCGAGGGCCAGGAACGTCTCCAGGGCCTCCGAGTACTCCTCCACCACCCCCGGGTCGTCCTGCAGCGCCGCGGTGAGGGCGTCCAGCCGGGCCTCCGCGTCCGCCACCCCGGTGCGCCGGGCCAGGTGCCGCGCAACGGTCTCGTCACCGGCCGGCCGGCCGCGCTGGTCCAGCAGCCCCACCCGCAGCGTCGCGGGCGCCCGGATGACCCGGCCCTCGTCCGGCGCCTCGACCCCCGCCATCACCCGCAGAAGCGTGGACTTGCCGATGCCGTTGGGCCCCACCACGCCGATGCGGGCGTCGTCGGGGACGATGAGCGACACCCCGCTCAGCACGGTGCGGGGGCCGTAGGCCTTGGTGACACCGTCGAGCGTGAGCACGCCGCAAGGGTTTCACACCCCGGCCGGCGCATGGGGTTCGACGCGGGCGCGGCGGTGGTCCACCATGGTCCGGCACCGCATCCCGCGCCAACCGGGGGAACTTCTGGGCGTGACCGGCAATGAACCCCTCATGACGCCCATACCGACCGACGCGGAGGCCATCGCGGCCTCCCTGCGCGACCCGTCCGAGTTCGCCGTCATCTTCGACCGCCACTACCCGGCGGTGTTCCGGTTCGCCGAACGCCGGGTGGGCCACGACCAGGCGGGGGACGTGGCCGCCGAGGTGATGACCCAGGCCTTCGCCCGGCGCGGGCGCTACCGGCCGCAGACGCCCGATGCACGCCCCTGGCTGTACGGGATCGCCTCGAACCTGATCCTGCAGGAGCGACGGCGCTTCTCCCGCTACCTCGCCGCCGTGGAACGCGTGGGGACCGAGGTGCGGCTGACCGACGACGACGGGGGCATCGCCGACAGCGAGCGCCGCCTGGACGCCCCCGCCGGCTGGGAGCGGGTCCGCGCCGCGCTGCTGACGCTGAACGACACCGACCGGGAGCTGCTGCTCCTGGTGACCTGGGACGAGCTCTCCTACGAGGACGCCGCGCGCGTGCTCGGCATCCGGGTGGGCACCGCCCGGTCGAAGCTGCACCGCGCGAAGGCGCGGCTGCGGGAACTCCTGGAGCCGAGCGGCAGAACACCGGCCGACCGGCAGCGCCCGACGCCGAAGGAGGCGATGTCCTGATGAACGACGAGCTGGATGTGCTGCGTTCCTTCCGCCCGGAGGCCGCCGGTCCCACCGAGACCCGCGTGCTCCAGGAAAGGAGCGTCTTCATGGACGCCATCACCGCCGAACCCGCCCGCTCCCGACGTCGTCGCCCGAGGGGGCGGCGCCAGATGGTCCTGGCCGTGGCGGCCACGCTCGCCGTGGCCGGCGGCGCCGCCGCCGGCATCAGCCGCCTCATCCCCGACGACGTGAGCCGGGTGCTCACCGAGCAGACGCCCGACGCCGGCGGCTTTGCGCCGCTGGTGGACCAAGCGGTGCAGCGGGCCGCCGCGCCCACCGCCGACGGCGGCACGGTGCAGGTCTGGTCGGCGCCCACGCGGGGCGGCGGCACCTGCGCGTTCCTGCGGTACACCGCGGCGTCCGGGACCACCGGCGCCGGGCCGGTGGCCTGCCAGGTCCCGCTGAGCGGCGGGACGCCCGACCTGGACCTGGGGATGGACATGACGACATCGGGGCTGCTGACCGTGTTCGGCCACGTGCCGCCCGGCGCCGCGAGTGTGCGGATCGACCGGTCCGCCGGCAAGCCGGTGGTGGTGCGTCCCACCGCCGAGGGCTGGTTCCTGGCCCACCTGGGCCGCGGCCAGGTGTCCGGCGTGCGGTCCGTGACAGCGCTCACCCCGTCCGGCGCGCAGGTGGGGAACGCGTGGCCGCGGCCCTGACCCCCTGATCGACGCGGTCCCGCCGGCGGTCGTCTCGCCGGCGGGACCGTCTCGTCAAGGCGCGGTTCGGGGTGCCGATGCACCCGGAGTCACCGAATGCGCCCTGCGAGGCCCGGGCAGCGGGCCCCGCCGACAGCCGGAGAGTCCATGCGCCGACGCTTCCCCACCGCCGCGGTCCTCGCCGCCGGCGCCATCTGCGCCGGAGCGCTCGCCTCCCAGGCCGCGGCCGCGGAGACCGGCCACGTCGACTTCCCGATGTGCTCGCCCTCGGTGACGACCTCCTGCATCCACAGCCTGGAGATCGACGTCACCGGCACCGGTGAGTTCACCGCCCCACCCGCCGAGCTGGCACCTCGGGTGACGCTCTCCGGAACCCGCCCACCCGTCCCGGACGTCGCGAGCTCGGGCCTCGCCATCGAGGTGCGCCGCAACGGCAACGGGCAGGACCTGAGTCCGACGCTGACCACGGCATCGCGCATCCGCATGCGGGTGGACATCGGGCCGTTCACGCCCGACCGGCTCATGTTCGCCTCCGCCGACGTCCTCGAGTGGACGAACACGCCGACCGCGTCGGGAACCAGCATCCACACGTTCGTGATGCGGCCGATCGTGAAGACGACCGGCATCCCCTGCAGCATCAGCGGCGGCTGCGACGGGCCGTTCACCTACCTGCAGGACTACGCCGCGTTCGCGCAGCTGGGCCTGATGGACCTCCCCTCGGCCCATGCCGCCCAGCAGGAGATGGACCGGCAGAGCCAGGGGTCCTGGGTGGCCACCAACGCCTCGTCCAGCTCCAACGCCTACATGGATGTGGACGCCAACGCGCTCCGCGTGGACGTGGCCTCCCCGCACCTCACCGCCGCGGGGGTGCAGAACGTGGGCTTCCTGGCCGGGTTCGTGCCGGACGCCCTGATCACCGGATCCTTCGAGACCACCCCGGAGGCCCTGGCCGAGCGCGGGATCCTCACCTCGACCGACAACGGCACCACCGAGACCGTCGAGGCGAGCATCACGCGCGTGGAGGGCGGCGTGGTCTTCCGCGCGACCGGATTCCATTACTCCACCCCCAGCTTCGCCTTCCAGGCCCGCCGTTCCACGGGCTTCCGCCCGCTTGCCATCGCGCCCGCGCGGGACGCCGTCGCCCCGCACCGCTTCACGGTGAGCGGGTCGATCACCGCCGGCGGCCGGTTCACCGCGGCGTCCTGCCGCGGCACCGTCGCCCTCACCGCGAAGGTCGGCAGGCGGACCATCACCGGGCCCACGCCCCGCCTGCGCCTGGTGGGCGACCGCTGCGTGTACACGGGGACAATCAGCATCGCGCGGCGTGGGGCGGCGCGGACCGCCGTCATCGGGGCCTCGTTCGCGGGCAACACGTTCCTCATCGAGGGCCGGGCACCGGGCCGGAAGGTCCGCCTGATCTGACCGCCGCCCCCATTCCGGGGTGCCTGGCGGCGGCGTATCTTTCGCCCCCAGGCACCCCGGGATGGAGCGCGCCATGCATCTCGAGTTCCCGCCCGCCGGGGCGGAGTGGACGTTCTTCATCGCCGCC
>LNFL01000189.1 GCA_001464275.1 Actinobacteria bacterium Ga0077560
GGGCATGGTGGGGCTGGTGCTGGGCGGGATGCTGGTGGGCCCCAACGTGCTGGACTGGGTGCCGCGCGAGGGCATCGTGCAGGGCGTGGGGCAGCTCGGTCTGCTCCTGCTGATGTTCCTGGCCGGCCTGGAGCTGGACCTGGAGGAGTTCGCCCGCGGACGCAGCGCGGCGATCCGCTTCGGCCTGCTCACCTTCGCCATCCCGCTCACCCTGGGTGCGCTGATGGGCGGCACGTTCTTCGACTACGGCCTCGCCACGGCGGTCCTGTTCGGCTCCCTGTGGGCGTCCCACACGCTGGTGAGCTACCCCATCGCCCGGGGCAAGGGCCTGGCCGGCCACCCGGGTGTGTCGATGGCGGTGTCCGGCACGGTGATCACCGACACGCTGGCCCTGTTCGTGCTTGCGGTGGTGGTGGGGTCCCAGACCGGTGACGGCTCCGAGGCCGCCATCGTCGCCGAGCTGCTGATCGCCCTCGGGATCCTGGTGGCCGTGACGTTCCTGGGCGTCCCGCGGCTGGTGGGCAGGTTCTTCTCCGGGGCCGCCGGCCAGGACCGCGGCCTGCGCTTCATCGCCGTGGTCGCCACCTTCACCGGGGTGGCGGTGCTCGCGGACCTGGGCGGGCTGGAGGGCATCGTGGGCGCGTTCTTCGCCGGGCTGGCGGTGAACCGGCTCATCCCCAACCGGGGCCCGCTCATGGAGCGGCTGGAGTTCTTCGGCTCATCGCTGCTGGTGCCGATGTTCCTGATCTCCACGGGCATGCTCATCGACCCGGCGACGTTCGCGAAGGCCGAGACCCTGGCGCTGGGCGGCGCCTCGCTGCTGGTGGTCGTGGTGGGCAAGTTCCTGGCGGCCGCCATCGCCGGCCGCTCCCTCGACCTCTCGTGGCCGGGCATCGCGCTGGTGTTCTCGCTCTCGGTGGCGCAGGCCGCGGCGACGCTGGCCGCGGTGATCGTGGGCCTGGAGGCCGGCATCTTCGACGAGACCCTGGTGAACGCGGCGCTGGTGGTGGTGCTCGGTGGGGACGGCCTTCGCGGCGGACCGCGTGCCCGCCGCCGTCCCCGCGGGCGGGCACCGTCTGGGCGAGGCGGTGCTGCTGCCCATCGCCGACGACACCAGCGAGCGGCGCGCCGGCATCGCGGCCCTGCTGGCCCGCCAGCAGGCCGGCGTGGTGATCCCGGTGGCCATCATCGCCGGCGCGGCCGACCCGGAGCGCCGCGCCAACGCCCGCGCGCGGCTGGACGCGGCCCGCGCCGCGATCGCCGCGGCCGGCGCCGAGAGCGAGGGGAACGTGCGCGTCGCCGACTCGGTGCCCGCCGGCGCCCTCAACGCGGCGGCCGAGGCCGAGGCGAGCTGCATCGTGGCCTCATGGGGCGGCGCCACGCGCGCTCGCGCGGCGATCTTCGGCGACGGCGGGGACGCCCTGCGCGCCCGGTCGGGTGTGCCGATCCTGGTGGTCGCCCCCGGCGCCGCCGACCCCGCCGGCGTGGTGCTGGCCCTCAGCGCCGAGGACCTGCGCCCCGAGCGGTACGCCGAGGTGGCGCTGGCCGCGCGGGCCGCCCAGGTGCTGGCCGCGGCGCTCGACAGCGCGCCCCGGGTGCTCGCGCCGGAGCAGCCGGCCGAACGTCCCGTCCTGGTGGGGCTCGAGCGCGCGCCCGTGTCCGGCTTCACGGGCAGCCGCATGGCCGCGGTCGCCGACGAGGCCGGGCCCGCCGACATCGTCGTCATCCCCGGGGGGCTCGTGCGCAGTTCGCTGGGCGGTGACGCCGCCGCCCTGGTGGCGCGCCCGGACGGACCGACGGTCATCGTCACCGCGACACCGGGCGCCGTGGGCGCCGACGTCCCGGTGGGACGGGTCCTCGCCGGGGAGACCGCCTGAGGCTCAGCCCGCCTCGCCGGGGAACAGGCGCGGTCGCAGCCACAGGGCCACGGAGACCAGCCCCACCAGCACCGGCACCTCGATGAGGGGGCCCACCACGCCGGCCAGGGCCTGGCCGGAGCCGGCGCCGAACACCCCGATCGCGACGGCGATGGCCAGCTCGAAGTTGTTGGACGCCGCGGTGAACGCGACCGAGGAGGTGCGCGCGTAGCCGAACCCCATCACCACCCCGGCGGCGAACGCGACGGCAGCGGCACGGCGATCCGCACCACGTCGAGGGGGCGCGAGGCGATGGCGTCACCCTGCAGCGCGAACAGCATCACGATGGTGAACAGCAGCGCGTACAGCGCCAGCGGGCCGATGCGCGGCAGGAACTCCCCCTCGTACCAGGCGGCGCCCCGCCGCCGCACGCCGACACGCCGCGTGAGGTACCCGGCGGCCAGGGGGATGCCCAGGAAGATCAGCACGGTCCGGGCGACCTCCCACATCGACACCTCGAACCCCTGGGTGTCGAGGCCCAGCCAGCCGGGCAGGCCGGTCAGGTAGAACCACCCCAGGACGCTGTAGGCGACGATCTGGAAGACGGAGTTGATCGCCACCAGCAGCGCGGTCGCCTCCCGGTCGGCGCACGCCAGATCGCTCCAGATGAGGACCATCGCGATGCACCGAGCGAGCCCCACGATGATGAGCCCGGTGCGGTACTCGGGCTGATCGGCCAGGAACGCCCAGGCCAGCGCGAACATCAGCAGCGGTCCCACGAGCCAGTTCATGAGCAGCGAGACGCCCATGAGCCGCCGCTCGGCGCCCAGGTGGCCCATCTCCTCGTACCGCACCCGGGCGAGGACCGGGTACATCATCAGCAGCAGCCCCAGCGCGATCGGCAGCGAGACCGTCCCCACGCGCAGCCGGTCGAGCGCGTCGTCGAGGCCCGGCACCAGCGAGCCCAGGCCCAGGCCCGCCGCCATCGCCGCCGCGATCCACACCGGCAGGAACCGGTCGAGGGTCGAGAGGCGGGCCGGCGCGGCCGGTGGCGGGGCGCCCGTCACGCGGTCGCCACCGGCCGCCCGCGCGGCAGCAGCAGCGACAGGGCGCCGGCGGCCAGCACCAGCGCCACCGACGCCCACAGGCACGCCTCAAGGCCGCGCCACTGGTACAGCGCCCCCGAGAGCACCGTGCCGGCCAGACGCCCGCCGGCGTTGGCCATGTAGTAGAAGCCCACGTTCATCGCGACCCGGTCGCCGTCGGCGTGATGCAGGATCAGGAACGAGTGGACCGCCGAGTTCAACGCGAAGGCCACGCCGAACGCGATGAGGCCGGCCACGACCACCACGGTGGGGTCGAGCGTGGTCGCCAGGGCCAGCGAGATCCCGGCCGGGAACACCGCCAGCGCGAACGCCAGGACGGCGGCGGCGCGGCCCGAGGGCTCCCCGCCGGCACGGCGCCGCAGCATCCCCGGGGCCGCGGCCTGCACCGCCCCGTACCCGATGACCCACACGGCCAGGAACGCCCCCACCTGCCAGAAGCTCCAGTCGAGCTCCACGCGCAGGAACACCGGCAGGCCCACCACGAACCACACGTCCCGCGAGGCGAACAGGAACACCCGGGCCGCCGCCAGCAGGTTCACGGCCCGGTTGTTGGAGAACATCTGCGCGAACTTGGCCGCGCGGTTCGGGGTGCCGAGCGCCCCGCGCATCATGGCCAGCACGACCACCATGGCCGTGACGGTGAGGCCGATCAGGATCATCAGCGCGGGCTGGAACCCCACGACGGTGAGCAGCAGGCCGCCCACGAAGAACCCGACGCCCTTGAGGGCGTTCTTGGACCCGGTGAGCACCGCGACCCAGCGGAACAGCGCGTCCGGCTCACCCTGCGGCACCACCAGCTTGACGGCGCTCTTGGAGCTCATCTTGGTGAGGTCCTTGGCGATGCCCGACAGTGCCTGGGCGGCCATCACGTACGGCACCACCAGCCAGCCATCGGGCACGAACGCCAGCATCGCCAGCGCGATGGTCTGTGTGGCGAGCCCCGCCACGAGGGTGCTCTTCAGGCCGAACCGCGCGGCAAGGAACCCGCCCACGAGGTTCGTCACGATCCCGAAGACCTCGTAGAACAGGAACAGCGAGGCCACCGCGAACGGGCTGTACCCGGCCTCGTAGAAGTAGAAGAGGACCAGGATCCGGATCGCGCCGTCGGTGACGGTGTCGGCCCAGTACGCGCCGGTCACCAGCGCGTAGTTGCGCAGGTCGCCCCCGCGGGAGGCGGTGCCCGTCATCGGGCTCAGACCCGGGCCGGCGAGCTGGAGGCCACCAGCCGGGCCAGCTCGACCAGGCGGTTGGCGTACCCCCACTCGTTGTCGTACCAGGCGTAGATCTTCACCTGGGTGCCCCCCACCACCATCGTGGACGGCGCATCGACCACGGATGAGCGCGGGTCGTCCACGTAGTCCACCGAGACCAGCGGGCGCTCCTCGTATCCGAGGATGCCGGCGAGCGGGCCGTCGGCCGCGGCGCGCAGCAGGCCGTTGACCTCGTCGACGCTCGTCTCGCGCCGCACCTCGAACACGCAGTCGGTGAGGGACGCGTTGAGCAGCGGGACGCGCACGGCGTGCCCGTCCAGGCGCCCCTGGAGCTCCGGGAAGATGAGCCCGATCGCCGTCGCCGACCCGGTGGTGGTGGGGATGAGCGACATGCTCGCCGCCCGGGCGCGGCGCAGATCCCTGTGGGGCGCGTCCACGATGGTCTGGGTGTTGGTCATGTCGTGGAGGGTGGTGATCGACCCGTGGCGGATGCCGATCCCCTCGTGGACCACCTTCACCACCGGCGCCAGGCAGTTGGTGGTGCACGACGCGGCGGTGACGATGTCGTGCGCCGCGGGGTCGTAGCGGTCGTCGTTGACGCCCATCACCACGTTCAGAGCCGCAGGATCCTTCACCGGCGCGGCGACCACCACCTTCCCCACGCCGCGCGCGAAGTACGGCGCGAGCGAGTCGAGGGTGCGGAACCGGCCCGAGCACTCCAGCACCAGGTCCACGCCCAGGTCGCCCCAGGGCACGCCCCCCGGGTCCGCCGCGGCGGTGTACCCCATCCGGTGCCCGTCCACCACGAGCACGCCGTCGGATCCGGCGATGTCGTGCCGCCAGCGGCCATGGACGGAGTCGAACTCCAGCAGGTGCGCGCCGGTGGCGGCGTCGCCCTTCAGCTCGTTGACGTGAACGAACTCCAGCTCGGGCCACCCCCAGGCGGCCCGCAGGGCCAGGCGCCCCATGCGCCCGAACCCGTTGATCCCGACACGCACCGGCGTTTGCGCCTGCATCGTCTGCTTCCTTGTTCCGGGGACGCTGATCGCGACGGGTGTCGGGAACCCGCCGGCGGGCCGAGCCTAATCAATTGACAGCTGTCGTTTCAATCGATATCTATTGATCGATGGACATCGATCTGGAACTCGCCCCCAAGCGCAAGCGCGCGGCCGGCACGCCCTGCTGCGAACCCGTGGTCTACCCGGACGTCGAACGCGTCCGGGCCGAGCGCATGGCCGCCGTGGCCAAGGCCCTCGGCGACCCCATCCGCCTGCAGCTGGTGGACGTGCTGCGCAAGCACGCCGGGAAGGTGTGCGTGTGTGAGCTCACGCCGCTGTTCGACGTGGGCCAGCCCACGGTGTCACATCACCTGAAGGTGCTCCGGCAGGCCGGGATCGTCGACTCCGAGCGCCAGGGGCTGTGGGCCTACTACTACGTGCTGCCGGATGCGCTGGCCGAGTTCTCGGGCTGGCTGGGCGGCACCCGATCCGAGGAGCGCGCAACATGAGCGCCGACCACGCCGACGTCCACGCCGCGGTCCGCGAGCGGTACGCCGATGCGGCCCGCGCGGTCGCCACGCGGGCGGCCGCATGCTGCGGGCCCACCGGCTGCTGCGACGACGAGGCCGCGCCGGTGTTCGGGAGCGCCCTCTACGACCAGGCGCTCACCGCCGAGCTGCCCGAGGCCGCGACCCTCGCGAGCCTCGGCTGTGGCAATCCGGTCGCGGTCGCAGAACTGCGCGAGGGCGAGGTGGTGCTGGACCTGGGCTCCGGTGGCGGCATCGACGTGCTGCTCTCCGCCCGCCGCGTGGGCCCGTCCGGGAAGGCCTACGGACTGGACATGACCGACGAGATGCTCGCCCTCGCCCGCGGCAACGCCACCGCGGCCGGCGCCACGAACGTCGAGTTCCTGCGCGGCCGGATCGAGGACATCCCGCTGCCCGCGGAGACGGTGGACGTGGTGATCTCGAACTGCGTGGTGAACCTCTCCCCGGACAAGCCCGCGGTGCTGCGCGAGGTGTTCCGCGTGCTGAACGCCGGCGGCCGGCTGGGGGTCTCCGACGTGGTGGCCGAGGACCGTCTCACGTCCGCCGAGCGGGCCGAGCGCGGCGACTGGGCCGGCTGCATCGCCGGGGCGCTCGCGCGCGGTGAGTACCTGCGCCTGCTCGAGGAGGCCGGCTTCCGGGACGCCTCGGTCACGTTCACCCACGAGGTGGCCGACGGCCTGCACGGCGCGATCATCCGGGCCGTCAAGCCGGGTGAGGCGCGCGAGATCCCCGCCGCCGCGGGGTGTTGCGGGCCGGACTGCTGCGGCTGATCCGGAGCCCCGTCCCGCGCGTACCGGATGGCATGGACGCCCCCGGCGAGCGGCTGCGACTGCACGTGCTGGGCATCGGCGAGGTCGACGGCCGCATCGTCGGCCGCCGCTCGCTGGCCTGGCACGGCATGCCCGGGCTGGCGTCGCACCTCACCGTGCGGCTGCCGGACGGGCGCACCTTTGAGGCCATGCAGGTGGGGACCACGTCCCCGGCCTTCCGCGACCCGCGCATCACGATCCGCGCGGTGCCAGCCGGGGCCTGACAACGGCCCCGGGCGTTCAGGACCCCGAGAGCTCCGGGTGGCGAGACCGCGCCGCCCGGATCACGGCGTCGAACCGGTCGCGCGAGAGCGCCGACCCCTCGCGGCGCACGCCGGCGGGATCAAGGCGCAGCAGGCGGCTCACATCCGCGTAGCTGGGCCGCTGGCGGGGATCCCACGGCCCGGTGCCCACCGGCACCTGGTCGCCGCGCTCGGGGTGGTGCTTGCTGGTGAGCGGCACGGCGGCGAGCCGCGAGCCGACCATCCCCACCACCAGCACCGGGCGGTCCTTGCCCTTGCGGGGGTCCTCCTCGTACGGCACCCAGGTCCAGACGACCTCGCCGGGGTCGGCGTCGCCGTCCATGGACGGGGCGTATCCCACGTCCACCGCGCCACCGCGTCCGGCGCCCGCGGAGGGCACCCGGGACGGCGAGGGACCGCGGCGGGAACGCCGGCGGAGCTCCTGCTGGAGGGCATCGGCGGCGACACGAGCGAGTCGGCCGACGAGGGGTCCGAGCCTCATGGGCCGAACCCTACGTGCCGTCGGGGCGGACTCCCACTATGGTCCCGCGCGTGATCCATCCCGACGACGACGCCCTCCCCCCGGGCATCGATCCGGCGGACCTCGAGACATGCCTGCGCGTGCTGCGGGCCGCCGAGGCCCTGCCCGCCGAGCACCCGGACTCCCTGGCGGTCCAGCGGGCGACCGCGCGCATCTTCAAGCAGGCCCGTCTGCGGCGCCGGCGCGAGCGGCGCGACGCCGTCCTGGCCGCCGACCGCGCCGTGGACGCGCTCACCGCCACCGCCGCGCCCGGGCGGATCGACGACGAGACCAACGGCCTGCCGCTGGCATCCCGCGCCAATGGCGAGAAGGCCGGGACGCTGCTGCGCGCCCGCCCCTGCTACATCTGCAAGGAGCGGTACACCGAGGTCGACGCCTTCTACCACCAGCTCTGCCCGGCGTGCGCGGCGGTGAACCACGCCAAGCGCGACGCCCGCACCGACCTCACCGGGCGCCGTGCGCTGCTCACCGGCGGGCGGGCGAAGATCGGCATGTACATCGCGCTGCGGCTGCTGCGCGACGGGGCGCACACCACCATCACCACGCGGTTCCCGCGTGACGCGGTGCGCCGCTTCCGGGCGATGCCCGACAGCGAGGACTGGTTCCACCGGCTCAGCATCGTGGGCATCGACCTGCGCAACCCCGCCCAGGTGGTGGCGCTGGCGGACGCGGTGGCGGCCGACGGGCCCCTGGACATCCTCATCAACAACGCCGCCCAGACCGTGCGGCGCTCCGCCCAGGCGTACGCGCTGCTGGCCGACGCGGAGGCCGCCGAGCTGCCACCCGGCCCGATGCCGGACGTGCGCGTGTTCGGCCCCGAGTCCGAGTCCGCGCCCCACGGCCTGGAGGCCGGGCACCGGCCGCACTGGACCCCCACCCCGGAGGCCGTGAGCGCCCTGGCCCTCACCGCCGGGTCGGCGTCACCGGAGCGGATCGCGGCGCAGATGGCGATCGACGCCGGCGGGCTGGTGCCCGACCTGGACCCGGTGAACAGCTGGGTGCAGGTGGTGCACGAGGTGGACCCGCGCGAGCTGCTGGAGGTGCAGCTCTGCAACGTGACCGCGCCGTTCATCCTGGTGAGCCGCCTGCGGCCCTCGCTGGCCGCCACCACCGCCCGGCGCTCCTACGTGGTGAACGTCTCGGCCATGGAGGGGCAGTTCAGCCGCGGCTACAAGGGCCCCGGCCACCCCCACACCAACATGGCGAAGGCCGCGCTCAACATGCTCACCCGCACCAGCGCGAACGAGATGTTCACCGACGGCATCCTCATGACCGCCGTC
>LNFL01000190.1 GCA_001464275.1 Actinobacteria bacterium Ga0077560
GGTGGTGGGGATGATCCGCGAGCGCCTGGTGGGCGACGCGGCATCGAACTACCTGCTGGACGGCTTCCCGCGCACCATCGGGCAGGCCGAGTCGCTCGACGCGATGCTCGAGGGCCTCGGCGCCCCGCTGGACCATGTGCTCCTGCTGTCGGTGTCCCAGGACGAGCTGCTGCGCCGGCTCGGCGGGCGCTGGCTCTGCCGCAACTGCGGGAAGTCGTACCACGAGACCTTCGCGCCGTACGGCGGTGAGCCGTGCGAGGCGACCGGTGACCCGTGCGACCTGTACCAGCGCGATGACGACCGTTCCGACGCGGTGGCGAACCGCCTGAACGTCTACGCGGCCCAGACGGCCCCGCTCATCGACTACTACGGGAGCCGCGGGCTCCTGCGGGAGATCGACGGCGAGCGCGGCCAGGACGAGGTCTATGGCCAGATCACGTCGGCCATCCAGGGCGGTTAGGGCGCTGGGCGCCGCCCCGCGCTCGTCGACGTCCGGGATTCCCAAGACCCGCGACGAGATCGACGCGATGGCCGCCTCCGGGCGCCTGCTGGCGGCCGCCCACGACGCGATGGCCCGCGAGGTCGCGGCCGGCGTCACGACCGCCCGCCTGGACGAGATCGCCGAGCAGGTCATCCGTGACGGCGGCGGGGTGCCCGCGTTCAAGGGCTACCGCGGCTTCCCGGCGAGCATCTGCCCGTCCGTGAACGACCAGGTCGTCCACGCCATCCCGGGTGCCTACGCGCTCGCCGACGGCGACCTCATCTCCATCGACTGCGGGGCCGTCCTGGACGGCTGGGTCTCCGACGCCGCCCGCACCTACGCGGTGGGTGAGGTGGACCCCGTCGTGACCCGTCTCATCGATGTGACCCGGCGTGCGCTGGACCGCGGCATCGCCGCGGCCGTCCTGGGCAACCGCGTGGGCGACATCGGGCACGCCGTGCAGACCGAGGTCGAGGCCGAGGGGTTCTCCTGTGTGGAGAGCCTGGTGGGCCACGGCGTGGGCCGGTCGATGCACGAACCGCCCAACGTCCCGAACGTGGGGGAGCCCGGCACCGGCGAGCCGCTGGTGGAGGGCCTGGTGATCGCCATCGAGCCGATGGTGAACATCGGGGGCCCCGACGTCGCGCTCGCGCCGGACGGCTGGACCGTCACGACGCGGGACGGCTCCCTGTCGGCGCATTGGGAGCACACGGTCGCGATCACCGCTTCCGGCCCGCGGATCCTGACGTGCTAGTATCCACGGCCGCTCGCGGGTGGAGGATCTTCGCCTGCCAGCACTCGACCCATCAGTCGGCGCCCCCGGGTGTCGCGACGTCCGGGAGAACGCTGTGAAGGTCCGCCCGTCGGTCAAGCCGATCTGTGAGAAGTGCCGCGTCATCCGCCGTCACGGCAAGGTGATGGTCATCTGCCAGAACGTTCGTCACAAGCAGGTTCAGGGGTAGCTCATGGCTCGAATCGCCGGCGTTAACATCCCCCGTGAGAAGCGGGTCGAGATCGGTCTCACCTACATCTTCGGAATCGGCCGCAGCACCGCGAACAAGGTGCTCGTCGAGTCCGGCATCAACCGCGACACGTACGTCCGCGACCTCACCGAGGAAGAGGTCGGGCGTCTCCGCGATGTCATCGAGAAGACGCTCATCGTGGAGGGTGACCTCCGCCGTGAGCGGGCGAACGACATCAAGCGTCTCATGGAGATCGCCTGTTACCGCGGCCTGCGCCACCGCCGCGGCCTTCCCGTGCGCGGGCAGCGCACCAAGACGAATGCGCGTACCCGCAAGGGGCCGAAGAAGACCGTCGGCAAGCAGCGCAAGAAGAAGTAACGGGGGTTCATGTCTCGCCAGAAGGTCACCCGCGGCCGCACTCGCCGCCGCGCGCGCAAGAACATCGCCGTCGGCCAGGCGCACATCAAGACGTCGTTCAACAACACGATCGTCACGCTGACCGACAAGCAGGGCAACGTGATCGCCTGGGAGACCGCGGGTTCCGCGGGCTTCAAGGGCTCGCGCAAGAGCACGCCCTTCGCGGCCCAGGTCACCGCCGACTCGGCGGCGAAGAAGGGCATGGAGCACGGTCTCCAGAAGGTCGATGTCTACGTCAAGGGCCCGGGTTCCGGTCGCGAGACGGCCATCCGGTCGCTCCAGGCCGCCGGTCTCGAGGTGACCTCGGTGACCGACGTGAGCCCCGTCCCGCACAACGGATGCCGTCCGCGCAAGCGGCGCCGGGTCTGAGGAGTTACTGAATGGCCCGTGACACCGGTTCCGTCTGCAAGGTCTGCCGCCGCGAGGGCGAGCAGCTGTTCCTCAAGGGAGCTCGCTGCTTCACGCCCAAGTGCTCGGTCACGACGCGCCCGTACCCTCCGGGTGAGCACGGTCGCGGCCGCATCCGGCAGAGCGAGTACCTGCTCCAGCTGCGCGAGAAGCAGAAGATGCGCCGCTTCTACCAGGTGCTCGAGAAGCAGTTCCGCCGCTACTACGAGAAGGCCAGCCGTCAGCCGGGCATCACCGGCGAGAACCTGCTGCGCCTCCTCGAGATGCGTCTCGACAACGTGGTGACGCGTCTCGCGTTCGCCTCGTCGCGCCGCGAGGCCCGTCAGCTCGTCCGCCACGGCCACTTCCTCGTGAACGGCCGCAAGGTGGACATCCCGAGCTACCAGGTCCGCCCTGACGACATCATCAGCGTCAAGCAGAACTCCAAGTCCGAGGCCGTGATCCGCCAGAACACCGAGATGGTGACCTCCCTGGCGCCGTGGCTGCAGGCGGACCACGACTCGCTGACCGGCAAGATCCTCCGCTTCCCGGAGCGGAACGAGATCGACACGCCCGTCCGTGAGCAGCTGATCGTGGAGCTCTACTCCAAGTAACGGTTCCCGCGAGCGATGGTGCCCGGGCGACTCGACGCAGCCCGGGCGCCGATGCCCGTGGGCTCAATCGCGTCGGTAGTCACACTCCGGCCGACGCCGGAACGAAGGACGAACAGCGTGATCGACGTCCAGTCGCCCCGCATGAGCTACAACCCCATCTCCGACACCCTCGGGGTGTTCGAGGTGGAGCCGCTGGACCGTGGCTTCGGCCACACCTACGGCAACAGCCTCCGCCGCGTGCTGCTGTCCTCCCTCGAGGGGGCGGCCGTCACGTCCGTGCGCGTTGAGGGTGTGCAGCACGAGTTCACGACGATCGAGGGTGTCCGCGAGGACGTCACCGACATCATCCTGAACCTGCGCGGCCTCATCTGCCGCCTGCACGGCGAGATCTCCGAGATCGAGGTCGAGCTGACGAAGACCGGGCCCGGCCCGGTGACCGCCGGCGACATCTCCTGCCCGGCCGACCTCGAGATCCTGAACCCGGAGCTCGAGATCGCCAACCTGCTCCCGAACGCGAAGCTGGAGATGGTGCTCACCATCGCCCGCGGGCGCGGCTACGTGGTGGCGGAGGGCAACAAGGGCCCGAACACCGTGATCGGCGTGATCCCGGTGGACTCGAACTTCTCCCCCGTCAAGCGCGTGCGCTACGAGGTGAGCTCCAGCCGTGTCGGTCAGCGCACCGACTACGACAAGCTCATCCTCGAGGTGGAGACCAACGGCAGCGTGGAGCCCCGCGCGGCCGTGGCCGAGGCCGCCGAGACGCTCATCCAGCGCCTGGCGATCTTCGCCGACCCGGAGAACGCCAAGATCCCGGGTCAGCCCGAGCCGGAGGAGGAGCGCCCCGGCGGCAACCTCCACGACATCATGATCGAGGAGCTCGAGCTCGGCGTGCGCTCCTACAACTGTCTGAAGCGCGTGGGCGTGGAGACGATCGGCGACCTGGTCAGCAAGACCGAGGCCGAGCTCTCCGCCATCCCGAACTTCGGCAAGAAGTCCATCGAAGAGGTCAAGGAGAATCTGGCGGCCCATGGTTTGGGCCTCCGGATGGAGTAACCTCTCGACCTCGCTGTTTCCGAAGGAGAACCGAACGTGCGTCACCAACGCAAAGGCCCGAAGCTCAACCGCGACAGTGCGCATCGCAAGGCGCTGGGCGCGAACCTGGCCACCGCGCTGCTGACGCACGGCCGGATCCAGACGACGCTCCCGAAGGCCCGCCTCGCGCGCAGCATCGCCGAGAAGGCCATCACCCTCGGGAAGGCCGACACGCTCCACACCCGCCGGCAGGCGATCGCCCTGCTGCGGAACAAGGAGATCACGTACCGGCTGTTCAACGAGATCGCCCCGGCGTTCAAGGACGTGAACGGCGGCTACACGCGGACCCTGAAGCTGGGGCCGCGTCAGGGCGACGCCGCGGAGATGGTGCTCCTGGAGCTCACCCGCGAGCCCGCCCCGGCGACCTCCTAGAGGTCCCGAACGGCTGACGATGTGTCCCCGGCGAGTTGTCGGGGTGGATTGGAGCGGGGCCGCGTCCGACCGGGACGCGGCCCGTTCCATTTTCACGGCCGTCCTGGAGGGCGGACGCGGCCGTGACGCCACCGTCGACGCCGTGATCGATGCGGTGTTCGAGGAGCCGGAGACCCTGGTGGGCCTGGACTTCGCGTTCGGGGTCCCCGCCTGGCTGGCCGCCGAGCGGGGCTGGCGGTCGGCCGGAGAGGTGTGGCGGTGGGCCGAGGCGGGCGTGGCCTCCGGGCCGGACTGGGTGCGCTCGCGCCCCGAGCCGTTCTGGGGTCCCGGCATCCGGCCACGGCCCGACCTGGACGGCGACCCGTTCCGCGCGACCGAGCGCGCGGCGATGGCCGCGGGCGCCCGGCCCGCGTCGGTGCTCCAGCTCTCGGGGCCGGGAAGCGTGGGCGCCCAGAGCCTGTGGGGGATGCCCCAGCTGCTGCGCCTCGCCGATGCCGGTGTGGCGATCTGGCCGTTCGACACGCCCCGTCTGCCGATGGCGGCCGAGGTCTTCCCGCGTCAGCTGGCGCGCTGGCTGGCCCCCCATGCCGCACGGCACGCCGGAACGGCGTTCCGCCACGCGGTCGTCGACGCCCTGGGCATGGCGGTGGCCGGGTTCGATGACGCGCTGCGGGCCTCCCAGGACGCCTTCGACGCGGCCGTCGCCGCGATCGGCCTGTGGCGGGCGGTGCCGGACGTGGCCGCCCTGGGATGCGCGGCGTCGCCGGGGGAGCGCGTGGAGGGACGCATCCTCATGCCCCCGGACGCCACCACACCAGCTCCGGCGTCCCGTCATCGTCCCGGCAGCGGCCGATGACCTCCAGCCCCGCATGGGTGAGCACCCGCTGGGAGGGGGCGTTGTGGAGCGCCGTGGTCGCGAGCACCCCCCCGATGCCCTCCTCGTCGAGGGCCCAGCCGACCAGCGCGGCCGCCGCCTCGGTGGCGTACCCGAGCCGCCGGTGCGGCATGAACACGGTGTACCCGAACTCGGCGACCGGGCCGGTCACGTCGGGGACGGTGCCCTCGAAGGTGGGGTCGGCGAGCGCGACCCCCGACGGTGACGGCACGTCATGGAAGCCGATGTGCCCCACCATGGTCCCATCCGGCAGCAGCATGGCGCGCAGCAGCCATCGTGCCGTGGCCGGGTCGCGCGCGGCGCGGATGCCGTGGCGCTCGTGGAGCCAGGCGGGCACCGGGTCGGGGCCGTCCAGGAACTCGGGGGGCGCCGTCACCGACCGGGGCGCCAGGCCGCGGGCCAGGCGCAGATGGTCCCCCGCGGGAAGCGGCACCAGGAGCAGTCGGGGCGTGCGGATCACCGGGTCACGGTACCGCGGGGGCCGGGGGACGGGATGAGCACGACCCTGCGCCTGCTGGTGGAGTACGACGGGGCGGGGTTCGCCGGCTGGGCGGCCCAGCCCGGACAGCGCACCTGTGAGGAGGTGCTCGCGGCGGCGCTGGCCACGGTGCTGCGCGAGCCGGTGTCGCTGCGGGTGGCGGGGCGCACCGACGCGGGCGTCCACGCGACCGGCCAGGTGGTGAGCCTGCGGGTCACCCGCCCGCCCGACGAGCGCCGCCTGCTGCGGGCCCTCGCCGGGGTGCTGCCAGCCGATCTGGCGGTGCGCGAGGTCGCCGTCGCCGCGGACGGGTTCGACGCGCGGGGCGACGCGCTGAGCCGGGCGTACGAGTACCGGGTCCTCGCCGGGGCGCCGTCGCCGCTGCGGCGGGACCGGGTGCTGCACCACCCCGGCCGGCTCGATCCGGCGCTGCTGGAGGCCGGGGCGGCGCTGGTGGTGGGACGCCACGACTTCACGGCGTTCACGCCCACCGACACCCAGCACGTCTTCTTCGACCGCACGGTCATCCGGTGCGCGTGGGAGGCGCGCGGCGACGAGCTGGTGCTGTGCGTCGAGGCGGACGCGTTCCTGCGGCACATGGTGCGCGTGCTGGTGGGCACGCTGCTGATGGTGGGCCGGGGCCGCTGGTCCCCGGAGCGCCTGGCGGCGCTCCTGGAGGGCGCCCCGCGCTCGGCGGCCGGCCCCACCGCGCCGCCGCATCCGCTGACCCTCGTGGCGGTCCGCTATCCCGGGGACGGGCCGCCCGCCGGCCCTGCCATACTCGCCGCCGGCACATGACCCACATCCTTGTGACCAACGACGACGGGGTGGACTCCCCCGGGCTGTTCGCGCTCAAGCTCGCGCTGGACGCGGTGGGCCGGGTGAGCGTCATCGCCCCCGACCGGAACCGCAGCGCCATCGGGCGCGGCATCACGATCCACTCGCCGCTGCACATCGAGGAGGTCGCGCTCCCCGACGGCTCCCGGGCGTACGCGACCGACGGCACGCCGGTCGACTGCGTGCGGTTCGCGATGCTCGGGCTGCTCGAGGACGGCGTCCCCGACATCGTGGTGAGCGGCATCAACCTCGGCCACAACATGGGTGACGACGTCACGTACTCCGGGACGGTCGCCGCGGCCTTCGAGGGGGTGCTGCTGGGATGGCCGGCGATCGCCGTCTCCCAGGAGTACGCGGGGGACTGGGCTTCCGGGCCGTCGCCGAGTTCGCCGCCCGCCTGGTGCCGCTGGTCACCGCGGAGGGCTTCCCCCGCGACGTGCTGTTCAACATCAACGGACCGGCGCGGCCGGCGCACGACCCGCCGCGGGCGCGGGCGACCCGGCTGGGGCGCCGCATCTACAACGACACGCTCGATCTCCACGAGGACGCCCCCGGGCCCCGGCGCCGCTACACCATCTACGGCGGCACCCCCAGCTACCACCCGGAGCCGGGCACCGACTTCGCGGCGATCGAGGATGGGGAGATCTCGGTCACGCCGCTGCATTTCGAGCTCACCGACGAGGCGGGCCTGGAGGCGCTGACGCGGCTCCTCGCCGCGGGCACGCTCATGCCCGGGGAGGCCGCATGACCGCAGGCGCTTACGATCCCGTCCTGTTCGACCTGGACGGCACGGTCATCGACTCCGTGGCCCTCATCCGGGAGTCGCACCGCCACGCGGTGCGCACGGTGCTGGGCGAGGAGCTCTCCGACGAGCGGCTGGTGGCCAACGTCGGCCGCCCGCTGATCGACCAGATGCGCACCTTCTCCGAGGAGCGGGCCGACGAGCTCTACCGGGTCTACCGGGTGTGGAACCACGCCAACACCGCGGCCCTGCTGCGCGCGTACGACGGCATGGAGGAGCTGCTGGTGGAGCTGCGCGCCGCCGGCCGGCGGCTGGGCATCATCACCTCCAAGACCCGGGACGCGGTGGACCTGGCCTGGCGCAGCCTGCCGCTGGAGCACCTGTTCGACGTGATCATCACCGCCGACGACTCGGATCGGCACAAGCCCGACCCGGCGCCCATCACGCTGGCGCTGGAGCGGCTCGGCATGCCGGCCGAGCGGGCCTGCTACGTGGGTGACTCGCCGTTCGACCTGCGGGCCGGGAAGGCCGCCGGCATGGACGCCATCGGTGTGACCTGGGGCTTCTTCGCGCGGGAGCTGCTGAGCCCCGAGACGCCTGACGCGATCTGCGACACCTCCGACGAGCTCCGCGGGATCCTGCTGGGCCGGCCGTGAGCGACGCCGCCGGGCGCATCGGGGAGCTCCGGGAGCTCATCGAGCGGGCCAACCACGACTACTACGTCATGGACGCGCCCACGGTCGACGACGCGGTCTACGACGGCTGGATGCGGGAGCTGCAGGCCCTCGAGGCGAGCCACCCCGAGCTGCTGGACCCCTCGAGCCCCACCCAGCGCGTGGGCGCCCGCGCGGCCGAGCAGTTCGCCGAGGTGCGGCACGCCGTGCCCATGCTGAGCCTGGCCAACGCCCGCGGCGAGGACGAGCTGGTGGACTGGCACCGCCGGCTGCGCGACGCCATGCGGGGCGCCGGCGTGGACGACGAGGCGGCCCGCTTCGTGGTGGAGCCGAAGATCGACGGCCTGGCGATCTCGCTCACCTACCGTGACGGCCGGTTCGTGCGCGGCGCGACCCGCGGCGACGGGGCCGTGGGCGAGGACGTCTCGGCGAACCTGCGCACCATCCGCTCGATCCCCGATCGGCTCCGCGCCTGGTGGAGGTGCGCGGCGAGGTGTACCTGCCGCTGGGGCCGTTCGCGGAGTTCAACGCCGCCCGCGCCGCGGCGGGGCTGCCCACGTTCGCGAACCCGCGCAACGCCGCCGCCGGGAGCCTGCGGCAGACCGACCCGCGGGTCACCGCCGAGCGCCCGCTGGCCATCTGGTGCTACGGCCTGGGCGCCACCGAGGGGCTGGAGATCACCACCCAGGAGGAGCTGCTGGCGTGGCTGCGGGAGGCCGGGTTCCCGGTGAACCCGGACATCTCGGTGGAACCCGACATCGCGGCGGTCGCGGCCGCCTGCACCCGCTGGGAGGAGCGCCGCGCGCGGCTGGAGTTCGACATCGACGGTGCCGTGGTGAAGGTGGACCGCCTGGACGTGCAGGCCGCTGTGGGGTCGGTGGGGCGCGCGCCGCGCTGGGCGGTGGCCTACAAGTTCGCGCCCACCACGGCCACCACCCGGCTGCTGGACATCCCGGTGAACGTCGGCCGCACCGGCGCGCTCATCCCGTACGCGGTGATGGACCCCGTGGTGGTGGGCGGCGTCACCGTCCGTCAGGCGACGCTCCACAACCAGGAGGACATCGCCCGCAAGGACCTGCGCATCGGCGACCGGGTCATCGTGCAGCGCGCCGGCGACGTGATCCCCCAGGTGGTGGCGCCGCTCACCCAGGACCGTGACGGCTCCGAGCGCGAGTTCGTCATGCCCGACCACTGCCCGGCCTGCGGGACGCCCGTCGTGCAGCCGGAGGGCGAGGTCCGGATGTTCTGCCCCAACCGCGCCTGCCCGGCGCAGATCGTGCAGAGCATCGAGCACTTCGTCTCGCGGTCGGCGATGGACATCGAGGGGCTGGGGGAGAAGACCGTGGCACGCCTCTACGAGGTCGGCCTGGTGCGGGACTTCGCCGACATCTACGACCTCGCCGGCCACCGGGACGACCTGCTGGCGCTGGAGGGGTTCAAGGACACGTCGGTCAACAACCTGCTCGCGGCCATCGACGCGTCCCGCGCGCGGCCGTGGGCGCGCGTCCTGAACGCCCTTGGCATCCGCCACGTGGGTGACATCACCGCGCAGGCGGTGGCCGACGTGGTGCCGTCGCTGGACGAGCTGCTCGCCGCCAGCGAGGACGAGCTGGCCGAGGCGGAGGGCGTGGGCCCGGTCGTCGCCGGATCGGTTCTGGACTTCCTGTCCTCGGAGGCGAACCGCGCGACGCTGGAGCGGTTGCGGGCCGCCGGCCTGCAGATGCGCCAGGAGGGACCGTCGCGCCCGGTCGGCGAGGGGCCGCTCGCGGGGCTGAGCGTGGTCATCACCGGGACACTCGACGGCTGGTCGCGCGATGACGCCCGGGCGGCGGTGGTCGCGGCCGGCGGGAAGGCGACGGACTCGGTGTCCAAGAAGACCAGCTTCGTGGTGGCCGGGCCGGGCGCGGGATCCAAGCTCGCGAAGGCCGAGTCGCTCGGCGTGCCCGTCATCGACGCCGCGGCGTTCGGCGAGGTGCTGACCGGCGCGGCGCCCCCGCCTACGGCCGGCGGGTGACCCCGGGCTGGGCCGGCGGGTCCAGCGCGCCCCTGGCGAGCAGCGTCACGATGCGGTCCTGGGTGGCCTTCGCGCCGGTGATGTCCCAGTCGTTCATCAGGAACGCGAACGCGTAGCGCGTCCCCGCGGGGCTCTCGGCGACCCCGGCCAGCGAGGACACCCCGTCGATGTAGCCCGTCTTGCCGCGCACCCGGTCACGGATGGACGGGTCCTTGAACCGGCGGATGAGCGTGCCGGTGCCGCCCGTGGGGAGGGAGTCGATGAGCGCGCCACCCCACTCAGGCTGGGCGTCGGCCGCGGCCAGCAGGCGGACGAGCGTGTTGGCGGTCAGCCGGTTCGCACGGGAGAGGCCGGACCCGTCGACGACGAGGTCGCGGGCACCCATGACACCGATCTCACCGAGGAGGCGCGCGGTCACCGCGGCACCCTCCTCGCTGGTGCCGGCGGCGCCCCCGTACGCGCCCACGTCCTTGCGAAGGACCTCCGCGATGAAGTTGTCGCTGTCGCGGTTCATCACACCCAGGATCACCGACAGGGGCGGTGAGGTGACGGTGCCCGCCGGGACCGCTGTCGCCGGCGTGCTCCCGGTGCGCAGCTCGCCCGCATGCCGGATGCCGGCGCGCTTGAGCGCGACGCGCAGCTGCGCGGCGGCGCCGGTGGGCGGGTCGGCCACGTACCGCGACTGCCGGTCGCCCTGGTGGTTCTGGTTCACGTTCAGCGCGGACAGCGGCGGGGAGTAGGCGGTGTAGTAGCTGCGCCACCGCAGCCCGGTCCGGCGCCGGTCGAACAGCGTCTCGTCGGCGACGATGGGGCCGCGCAGGAGGCGCACCCCGTCGGCCCGCAGCTGGCGGGGCAGCCCGTTGAAGACGCCGCCCCGTCCGCCCAGGTACGCCGCGGCGTAGGCGGGCGTGGAGAGGATGGGGTCGCCGGACCCCTTCAGATAGAGGGTGCCGCGCAGCCCGGCGCCGTTCCTCACGGCGGCGGCGCTCACGTAGAGGCTGGTGCGGAACCGGAAGGAGGGGCCCATGCTCAGCAGGGCGCCGCCGCTGGTGACCAGCTTCATGACCGAGGCGGGGATCTGCGGGGCGTTCGCCGCATGCTCGGCCACCACCACGGGGGTGCGGCCCGGGTCGAGCCGCCAGACCGCCGCACCGGTGTCGGGGTGGGCCGCGGTCCAGGCGTTGAGCGCCCGCTGCGCCGGGTTCGGCGCTCCGGCGGCGGGGCCCGCAATGGCCACGGACAGCAGAAGGCCGGCGACGGCGATCGCCGCGCCGGCCTTCGATGGACGGGAACCGGCGTGAGGGATGGCGTGACCCCCGCCGGACTGCTGGTCGTGTGCTGCGGCTAACCGAAGGAGGGCTGCTGCTCGAGCATGAGGCTCTGCGCACCCTCCGGGAGTCGCCTTCCGGAGGCGCTCATCGAGTTGACGAACAGGGTCTTGTCGATCCGGCCGTTGTAGATCGGTACGGCCTCCTGGACGCAGAGACGCACGACCTCCTTGCGGGAAGTCCGGGGTGAGGTGCACTGCCATCTGTACCTCCTCGACGGTGGTGCGGTCCGCGTCCCCATGGCCCGCTCGCCGTATCAGGCGGGGCCAATGCGAACCGCTCGCGCACGCGTCGGGGTTCGTCATCCTGCTCGCGACGTCCCGACGATTCGTGCGTCCATGTCGATGAGGGTAGCTCCAACATCGGGGGGCATTCAACCGCCCGGCCCGGACGATGCGATCCCATCCGGGTCCGCCCCGGCAGCATTCCTCAGATTCGGGACGTCTCAGCCGTCGCGGCGCAGGGCGGCCACCAGCGGAGCGGTCCGCAGCGACGGCCAGACGTACTCCCAGCCCTGCACCACGATGAAGCCGAGCGCGATGACCATGCCGCCGGCCAGGCTGTCGATGACGTAGTGGTTCCCCGTGCCCGTGATCGTCAGGAACACCAGCGCGGGGTAGCTGAGCGCCAGGAGCCGGAGGGCCCAGTGCTTCACCAGCAGGGCCGCGACGACGCCGATCATGAACGCGTAGCCGAAGTGCATGGACGGCACCGCGGCGTGCGGGTTGAACAGCCCGGAGAGGACGCCCCCGTGGAGGTCGATGTCGCTGACGCCGCGCAGGGTGTCCACGAAGCCGTCGCCGTTGATGAGTCGCGGCGGGGCCACGGGGAACACCACGAACACCGACAGCGCGATGGCGTTGGCCGCCAGGAACGCGTTGCGCACGTAGGGGTACATGCGGCGGCGGCGCTTGTAGAGCCACACGAAGAAGAGCGGCGTGATGATCCAATGGCCGAGCATGTAGAACTTGTTCAGGGCGCTGGTGAGCGCCAGGTGGTTCAGCAGCCACTGCTGGATCGAGAGCTCCACGAACAGGCCGGAGCTCTTCTCGAAGTCGATGAGGCCCGCGGCGTTCTGGAACGCGGTGCTGGGCTCGCCGATGACCAGCGCCCGGGACACCTGGTAGACGATCAGGGCAGCCCCGAAGATGGCGAGCTCCTGGAGCCAGGGGCGGCGCCCGCGGGCGGCCCGCCACGCGTCCGGGCCACGCCTGATGGGGCGCTGCCGGGGAAGGACGTCGGGTGTCGTGGAGATCTCGGCCATGGGAACGGTGAACCGGAGAAGTATCTCCGGTGTTTCAACGTACCCGGCGAACCGGCCGGCGCACAACCGTGGGACCGGACGGCCTTGCCGTTTCTGAACCGTTGCCACGTGGGTGGCGCGGGACCGGGCCCATCCGGTACCATCCCTCGGCCGTTACGGCGGGGTGTGGCGCAGCTTGGTAGCGCGCTCCGTTCGGGTCGGAGAGGTCCCCGGTTCAAATCCGGGCACCCCGATCGGCATCCGGGAGACCCGACTCCCACGGGATGGGCCCGCATCGCGCGGGCCCATCGCCGTTCCGTCCGGCGGTTCAGACGGTGATGACGCCCTCGACCTCGGGGATCTGGCGGCGGAGCTCGGCCTCGATCCCCAGCGACAGCGTCGCCGTGGACATGGGGCAGCCTCCGCAGGCGCCGTGCATCGTGAGGTGCACGAAGCCCTCCTCGTCGAACTCGACGAGCTCGACGTCTCCGCCGTCGGAGTGCAGCGCGGGGCGGATCGAGTCGAGCACGTCCTCGATACGCGAGAGAATCTCGGCCGACATGCGAGGCTCCTTGTGATGACGCGGTGGACCGAGAGGATGGTAGCGGCGTGACCACCAACGCGCCGTCCCTGCGGGCGGCGGTCGTGCAGATGACCAGCGGCGCGGACGTGGCGGCCAACCGGGCGACCGCCGAGCGCCTGGTGCGGCACGCGGCCGGGATGGGCGCCGCCCTCGTGGTGCTGCCCGAGAAGTGGAACCTGCTCCACGACACCGGCCCCACCCTCGCGGCGGCCGAGCCGCTGGACGGCCCCACCCTCGCCGGGGTGCGCGCCTTGGCCGCCGAGCTCGGTGTGGCCATCCACGCCGGGAGCGTCACCGAGCGGATTCCCGGTGACGACCGGCGCACCTTCAACACCACGGTGCTGGTGGGCCCCGACGGCGCGGACCTGGCGGTCTACCGCAAGATCCACCTGTTCGACGTCTCCGTGGGGGGTCACACCTACCGGGAGTCGGACTTCTCGGCCGCCGGCGAGGACCTGGGCTGCGCCGACGTCGCCGGCCTGCGGCTGGGGCTCACCATCTGTTACGACCTGCGCTTCCCGGAGCTGTACCGGGCGCTGGTCGACCTGGGGGCCACCGCCCTCGCCGTTCCGGCGGCGTTCACGGCGGCCACCGGGAAGGACCACTGGGAGCCGCTGCTGCGGGCCAGGGCCATCGAGAACCAGTGCTTCGTCCTCGCGGCGGGGCAGTACGGGGAGCACGCGAACGGCACCCGGTCCCACGGCAGGTCGATGATCGTCGACCCGTGGGGCGTGGTGCTGGCCCAGGCCGCCGACGGCGAGGGTGTGGCCTGCGCGGACCTCGACCTGGCCGCCCAGGCGCGGATCCGCGAGCAGCTGCCCGCCCTGCGGCACCGTCGCCCGGATCGCTACGGGAGCTGATCCGGGGCGAGCGGGTCGCGCCACACGGCCACCCCCGCGATGAGGGTGGCGCGCGGCACGAGGTCCCGGTCCAGCAGCACCAGGTCGGCCGGCGCGCCCGCCGCGAACGGGTCGTCCAGCCCCAGGGCCCGGCGCGGGGCCAGCGCGGCGGCGCCCACGGCCGCGCTCCGCGGCATGCCCGCCTCCAGCAGCGTTGCCGGCGCGGTGGCCAGGGTGGCGGCGCTGCCGGCCAGCCGGCCGGCCCGGTCGCGCACCTCGCGCCCGTCGGACCGCACGCGCCGGCCGCCGAGTGCGTATTCGCCCGGCGCGGCGCCCGCCGGGGCGACCGCGTCGCTCACCGCCACCAGCCGCCGCCCGGCGGCCGAGGCGACCAGCGCCAGCAGCTCCGGCGCCAGGTGGACGCCGTCGGCGATCACGCCGACGTGCGCGGCGGGGTGTGCCAGGAACACCCCTGCCGGACCCGGCTCGCGGGCGGTCATCCCCGGCATGGCGTTGAGGCAGTGGGTGAGCATGCGGGCCCCCGCGTCGATCGCCGCGCGGGCGCACGCGGCCGGGGCATCGGTGTGCCCCACCGCGACCAGCACCCCGGCCGCGGCCAGGTGCCGCACCGCGTCCAGGGCCCCGGGAAGCTCCGGGGCGAGGGTCACGATGGCCGGGCGCAGCAGCGCGGCGAGCGCCCGCACCGCGTCCGGTGAGGGGTCGCGCATGAGCGCCGGGCGGTGCGCCCCCGCCCTGGCGGGCGCCAGGAACGGCCCCTCCAGGTGCGGGCCCAGGGATCGTGCCCCGTGGGCGGGCCAGGGTGCTCGGCCGATCGCACGGGCGGCCGCCCGGTAGCCGCTCATGCCGCGCGTGACCAGCGTGGGGCAGAACGCGGTGACCCCGTGCCGCGGCAGGTGCAACGCGATGTGGGCGAGCGCGTCCGGGTCGTCGCCCACCTCGGCGCCGGCCAGGCCGTTGACCTGCAGGTCGGTGAAGCCGGGCGACACGATCCAGCCCTCCGGAAGGCGCATCCGGCGGCGGCGCGACGCCGCGCCGGGCGGGGCGATGCGGCCGCCGACGATCTCCACGACGCCCGTCGTGATCCGCCCGCCGCGCAGCACGGGGCCCTCGATGACCAGGGTGCCGTCCACCGGGCGCGTATCATCCGCCGCCCGTGGGACGCCCGCAACGCGACGATGAGCTGGTGGTGGAGGTCGCCGACCTTGCGTTCGGCGGCATGGGTGTCGCGCGCCACGACGGGTTCGTCGTGTTCGTGCCGGACACCGTCCCCGGCGACCGCGCCCGGGTGCGCGTCCGCAAGTCGCGCCGGCGATTCGCGGAGTCGGACCTGCTGGAGGTCCTGGAGGCCGGTCCCGCGCGCCGCGACCCGCCGTGCCCGTACGTGCCGCGCTGCGGCGGCTGCCGTCTGCAGCACGTGGCCTACGAGACGACGGTGGACGCCAAGCGGTCGCAGATCCGCGAGCACCTCGGCCGCATCGGCCACCTGCCCGACATCGACGTGCGCCCCGTGGACCCCGCGGCCGAGCCGTTCGGCTACCGCAACAAGATGGAGTACTCGGCGGCCCCGGCACCCGGCGGCGGCCTCACGCTGGGCTTCCATCGCCGCGGCCGCTGGGACGAGGTGATCGACCTGGACGCATGCCTGCTGGCCACGCCCCGCGGCAACGCCGTGCGGGACACCGTCCGCCGGTGGGCCACCGACTGCGGGATCGCCCCGTACGACCAGCGGGCCCAGGCCGGTCAGCTGCGGCACCTGGTGGTGCGCGAGGGCGTCGCGACCGGTGAGCTGCTGGTCACGGTCGTCACCGCCCACGGCGCGGAGGACCTGGTGGACGGGCTGGCGGCGCCGCTCACGGCCGCGCACCCGGAGGTGGTGGGCCTGCTGCACGCTGTCAACGACGGCCTGGCCGAGACGACCCAGGGGCTGCCCACCCGGCTGGTGAGCGGCCGCGACTGGTTCACCGAGCGGGTGATGGACGTGACGCTGCGGCTATCCGCGCCGAGCTTCTTCCAGACCAACACGAACATGACCGGCCGCCTCTACGAGCGCGTCGCGGAGGCCGCGGGCCTGGACGGCGGCCAGGTGCTCTACGACCTGTTCTGCGGCGTCGGGAGCATCGGCATCGCGCTCGGCCGCCGGGCGCGGCACGTGGTGGCCATCGACATCGTGCCCGAGGCGATCGAGGACGCGCGCCGCAACGCCGCCGCGAACGGCCTGGACGGCTACACCGCGCTGTGCGGCGACGTCGGCAAGGTGATGACCGAGCACCGCGGGCAGCTGCCCGAGCCGGACGTCGTGATCATCGACCCGCCCCGCGGCGGCCTGTCCGGCAAGGCGGTGCGCCGGGTGCTGGAGGTGGGCGCCCCCGTGCTGGTGTACGTCTCCTGCCATCCGGCGACCTTCGCGGACAACGCCGCAAAGTTCGTGGAGGGCGGATACCGCCTGGAGTACGTCCAGCCGGTGGACATGTTCCCGCAGACGCCGCACGTGGAGGCGGTCGCCCGGTTCGTGCGCACCGCGGAGGGGCCCCGGGGCCCGCTGGACGCGGACCCCGGGGCCTAGCTCACCGGTAGCCGCAGACGGGCCAGTGCGACCGCATGCCGCGGGCGAAGGCCCACGACGCGGCCAGCGCGGCGGCGTACGGGTCGGTGCGCGAGAAGTCCCGGTACGGCGTGGCCCGCCACAGCGGCGCGCCGAACTGGAACAGGCCGACGTACCTGCGGCCGTCGCCGGCCGACGGGTTGAGCGTCGACTCGCACGACGCGACCCTGCGGAGCTTGTCCTCGGACACGCCGAAGGTGGCCGCGGCCAGGGCGATGGCGTGCTGCACCGGCTGCTGGTTCACCGCGTCCTTCAGCGTCCGGCTCACGTGCGCCCGGGCGGAGGTGCGGACCGCCCGGAGCTGCCGGCGGTGCTTCGCGCGCTCGCGCGCGAGCTGGCGGCGCAGCGTGGCGATCTGGCCCTGCAGCTCGGCCTCGCGGGACGACACGGCGGGCACCGCGGGGGCGACGGGCGTCGCGGGCGCGGCGGGGACCACCGGGTCGGGGACCGGGGTGGATGTGGTCGGGGTGTCCCCGTAGACGGGGAACGGCGTCTGCCCCAGTGCCACGGCGGAGCCGGTGGCGAGGGCGGTTGCGCAGATCACGATGAGAGAAACCGCGGTCGGGCGCCTCAGGATGACCTCCAGGTCATGGTGTCCCCCTCCGGCCTCGCGCACTCCGCCCGTCGGGGGCTCGGTGGCAGTGCGTTCCTCCGCGGCGGTGCCAGCGGCGGGGAGGCGTCGGGGCTCGCTCGCGGGCCCCGCAAAGGCCGGACCGCACGAGGGGGTGAGTCTTTCAGATGGTTCCGACGGTCAGTCGGAGACGGGTGGGTTCCCGCCGGTACGAGCGTGAAACACGGACGGGTTCACCGCGACGAACGCCAGGGAAATCGCCGGAATCGCCGGAAGCGGCATGTCGGCCACGACGGCGAGCACCAGGGCGCCGCACACCGCCGCCCCGCCGGCGACCGCCGTCGCACCCGCGCGGAGCCCGGTGCGGCGGGCGCCGGCGACGAACAGCACCAGCATGGCCACGTCCACGGCGCCCAGCAGGCCGTCGGGCGGGCCGCCCCATCCGGGAAGCTGCAGCCCGATCGCGCGCAACAGCTCCGGGGCCCGGTCGGCGGCGTAGCCCGTCGGGCCGATCGCCACCGACACGGCGTCGACGACGCCGGCCACGAGTGCCAGAATGCCCAACTGCGGGGGCGTCGCGACCAGGGCGGCGATCCCCGCGCCGATCGCGGCCGCGGTGACCAGGCGCGCCGGCGTCGCCAGCGCCTCGAGGTCCAGCGCGACGCCCGCGCCGGCACCCGCCAGCCCGGCGGCCCCGGCGACGGCGATGGCACGCCATCCCCGCAGCGCCCATGCGAGCGCGGCACCGGCGGCGAGGATCGGCACCAGCCCCGCGACCCCCTGCAGCACGGTGGCGGCGTCACCCTCGCCGGGCGACGGCAGCCTGCCGGCCAGCGCGATGTGGGCCGCGACGACGGCGAGCGCCGCGGCCGCGACCGCGACCGCGCCGCGCATCAGTACGGGGGCTGCGCCAGGTGCCAGTCGCCGAGCGTGCGGAACGCCGCCCAGAAGGCCCGCTTGGCGTTCTGCTCGTCCAGCGACTCGTCGATGTCCGGCACCACGACCGCCTCGGTCGCGGGGGTCCACGCCTGCAGTTCGCCGGGGGTCTCGCCCAGCGGGACGCTGCCCGGCATCTCCATGAGGTTCACGGCCTCCACGGCACGCGGGCCCATCGCGACGATGAGCTTCGGCGCGACGATCTGGATCTCGCGCGCCAGCCACTCCGGCCGGAAGCCCGCGTCGTCGAGCTTCACGCAGAGGGTTCCGTACAGCGTCAGCGGGTCGATGCCGAGCCGCTGCACGCTCTTGAGGATGGCGCTGCCGGACCGCCCGAAGAACGCGACGCCCTCCTGTCGCTCCGCGAGGCTCGCCGACCACTTGATCATCACGACCTCCGCCTGCGGCGAGCCGGAGCTCAGCACGGGGAGGCCCGGGGTGCCGTGGTGGGTCCCCCAGGCGGCGATCTCGTCGTTGAGCTGGCTGAGCTCGGCGATCGCCCGCTTGAGGTAGGCGTCCTGGATGTCGCCGGGAGGCCCGCCGCCGCCGACCGGCGCGTCGGGACCCGGGGGGCCGGCGGGGCGGAGGGTTCGGGGCCGGTTGCCGGCGCGCTGTCGTGGTGGGTCCGGGGTCATGGACGCCCCTGATATTTCGCGATCCTGTTCCGGTTCCTGCGCGTCAACGTTTCAGGAGTCATCGCCCGCGGCGCGAGAGCGCGCCCGCCGTGCCCGCCGGCCGCGCCGCGGACGCACCAGGTCCGCGTGCGCCAGCGCGTCCACGAAGTCCCGGCCGTCCTGGAACGGGCGCATCGAGACGCCCACGGCGCCGAGGGCCTCGGGGACGGCGGTGACGCTGGCGGCGCTCACCACCAGGCCCAGGCGACGCGCGGCGCGCCCGGCCTCCAGGCCGGCCGGTCCCGCGGCGGCGGTCACCAGCTCGTAGCAGTCCACCAGGTGGGCGTGCCGCCGCAGGACGTCCGTCGCCGGCACGTCGCCGGTGGCCGGGTGCGGTGCCACCACCACGCCCCCCTGTGCGCGGATCCGGTCGGCGGTCTCCGGGAACGTGCGGCCGGGTGCGACGGGCTCGGTGAGGAAGAGGCCCACCACCAGACCGTCCGAGGAGGCGATCTCCTGCCCGATGATGACGGTGAGGTCCGGCGGGGCCGACGCCGCGACGCGGCGGGCCACCTCGAGATCGGGTGCCGCGATCGCCACGACGTCCAGGCCGGCGTCCCGGCAGGCGGCCGCGAGGCGGGCCGGGTCGGCGCCGGATGCCGGCCGCACGCGCAGGTCGGCGACCACACGGGTGCCCGGATCGGCGCGGCGGTCGCCGTGCCGGCCGATCGCGGCGCGGTAGGCGTCCACCAGCGACGCGGCGGCGTCATCCTCGGTCGGCACCGCGGCCGCCGCGGCCGCGCCCATGGTCGTGCGGGCCGCCCGGTCGCGCAGGAGGTCCACGACGGCCGTCGTCCACGCCTCGCGCGAGAAGGGCGGCAGCACGAGCGCGTCCACCCCGTGGTGCAGGAGCTCGTCGGCCTCCGAGCACCGCGGGGCGACGACCACCCGTCCCCCGGACATCGCCATCCGCGCGAGCGGCCCGTCGACGTCCTCGGCGGTCCCCAGGATGACGATGGATGCGTCGGCGAGCAGGCGCCGCCACGAGTGCGGGCCGGTGTCGGTGACCACGTCGACCTCGCCGCGCAGCGCCTTCGGGACCGCGGCGCGGGTGCGCCACGGCGCCTCCGGCGGTCCCATGACGCGCAGGGTGCCCCGGTCGGCCGCGGGCAGGCGCCGGGCGACGGCCAGCGCGAACCGCAGGCCGGCGCGGTCGCGTCCGCGCGCCACGATCGCGACCCCGCCGCCCGGCGGGGTGCCCACGTCGCCGCCCGCGGCGGGCAGCAGCAGGTCCTCCCCCGGGAGCACCTGCTGGACGGCGCGCCGGGCGATCGCCGATGCGGCGATGCGGACGTCCACCCGGTCGATCGCCCGCTGCACCAGCGGGCCCAGGAACGCGACGCCGGCGAGCGGATGGTGGAAGGTGGCGACGGTCGCCGCGTCGGTGTGCCGCAGCGCGGTGAGCGCCGGGGACGGCGCCAGCGGCTCGTGGACGTGCACCACGTCGAACGGACCGTGCCGCAGGGCCGCCTCGAGGCCGGCGGCCAGGTCGAGCGGCCCGGCCACGGTGCGCACGCGCCCCGCCCGGATCGCCCGGCCCGCGCAGACCGCCAGCGGCGTGCCCGGTTCGGCCAGCAGCGCGGCGGCGTCGCCGGCCTCGGCCCGGGCGAGCAGCGCGCGCCCGGCGGCCAGGTCGGCGCGGGCGATGCCCGGCGCCAGGACGGTGACGCGGTGCCCGGCCCGTGCGAGGGCCGTCGCCTGGGCCTCGACGGCCCATGCGAGATCGCCACCCGGCGGCCAGGGCGTGGGACACAGGATCGCGATTGCGAGAGCGTCGCTCACGGCCCTCCGGAATATCGCAGAACGCCGGCCCGGGTGGGCGGCCGGCGGTCAGCCGGTGGCGGGGTTCCCGCTCTCGGTGGCGGTCCGCTCGGCGAGCGCGGCCCGGACGTGCCACACGCGCTGCCCCGCGGTGATGATGCTGAGCGCGGCGAGCACGTAGATCGCGACCTCCAGCACGGACCCGAGCCCGCCCATGAAGATCCCGAGGCCGGTCAGCACCAGGCGCTCCGGACGCCCCATCAGGCCGCCCTTGTTGCTGTCGATGCCCAGCCCCTCCGAGCGCGCCCGTGAGTACGACACCAGGAACGAGGCGGTCAGCGCGGCGAAGCAGGCGGCCACGGCGAGGTCCTGGCCCTCGCGGGCCATCACGATGCCCAGCGCACCCAGGATGACGCCCTCGGCGAGGCGGTCGAGCGTGGAGTCCAGAAACGCGCCGAAGGTGGTCGAGCGTCCCTGCGCCCGGGCGAGCGTGCCGTCGAGGGAGTCGGCGAGGCTGAAGGCGACGTAGGCGAACCCGGCGAGGACCCACTGCCGGCTGATGATGAGCGCCGCGACGCCGCAGACCCCGGCGAAGCCGAGCAGCGTGAGCCCGTTCGGGCTCAGGCGGGTCGCCGACGCGATGCCGAGCAGCACGCGCGCCACGGGTCCGTGGCCGCCGGAGGCGGGCCCTCCGGACTCGATCTCCTGGACTCCTGATGAGATGTGCGCCCCCCGGGCGACGCGGATGGAGACCACGGATCGATCAGCCCGTGTGCGAGGATTGCCGGGCATGCGCCTCTGCACGTTCCTCGACTCCGGCACGCCCCGGGTCGGCCGGGTCGAGGGTGATCACGTCATCCCCCTGGCCGCACCGGACCTCGTTGCGCTGATCCGTGGCGCCGGCGCCGGGGAGACGGGTCCCCCGGTACCGCTCGACCGCGTCAGCCTAACGGCTCCCCTGCGCCCCGTGAAGCTCCTGGGCGTCGTGAGGAACTACGCGATGCACGCCAGGGAGATGAACGAGCCGGCGCCGGAGTTCCCGAACATGTTCAGCAAGCTGGTGACCGCCGTCACCGGCCCCGGCGGCCCGGTCGTGCGTCCCGCGGCGACCCGGGAACTCGACTACGAGGGCGAGCTGGCCGTGGTCATCGGCCGCACCGCGACCCGCGTCGACGAGGCGGACGCCATGGACCACGTCTTCGGCTACACCGTCATCAACGACGTCTCCGCCCGCGATCTGCAGCGCACCGAGCGGCAGTGGGCGCGGGCGAAGGGCTGCGACACCTTCGCCCCGATGGGGCCGTGGGTGGTGACCGCCGACGAGATCCCCGATCCGCAGGCCCTGCGGATCCGGACGTGGGTGAACGGCGAGGCGCGCCAGGACGGCTCCACCGCGGACATGCTCCACAGCGTGGCCCGGGTGGTCGCCTGGTGCTCGCAGAGCTTCACGCTGGAGCCGGGTGACGTGATCGCCACCGGCACGCCGGCGGGGGTGGGCAAGGGCTTGGACCCGCCCCGGTTCCTGGAGCCGGGCGACCTGGTGCGCATCGAGATCGACGCCATCGGGGCGATCGAGCACCGGGTGGCCTGAGCGGTGGGCACCGCGAGTCCGCAGGAGGTGCTGTCCCGGGTCCTGCGCCGGACCGGCCTGGCGTTCCCGCGCGGTGTGGTGGGGGAGGAGGTGGCCGCCCTCGCGGCCGCCCTCGAGAGCCCCTCGTCGTCGCCCGCACGGCTGGAGCGGCTGGTGGCCGCCGCCAGCGAGTCGCTGTGGCCGGACCTGGCGGCGTCAACGGCGGCGGCGGTGCGGATGCACCGCGACCGCGCCACCGGACAGGACGCCGAGGATCTGGAGACCGCGCTGGGATGGGCCGAGCGGGACGACCCCGGCAACCCGCTCGCCCGGGCGCTGGTGGTGCGCGCCGCGCAGGAGCTGGCGGCGTCCCTGGCACGGGCCGAGCAGATCCTGGCCCAGGCGGACGCCGCGGTCGCCGAGGGCGGGCGCGGCGCGGCGGTCGCCGCGGCACGCGCCGTGGGCGCGGCCGCGACGGCCCTCCTGGACCTGGACCCCGAGGACTTCGCGGCCGAGATCGCCGAGTACGTGGAGGCCGGTGAGGACGGCGACGCCCTCGACGCGCTGAGCCGGCGGACCGGCGACATGGAGACCCGCGCGTGGGCGCGCGAGGCGGTGCGCGTCCTGGATTCGGCCGCCGCGCCGGCTGCGTCGCGCGCCGCCCGCGACCTGGCCGCCGGGGATCCCCCGGACGACGCCGCGGAGGACGCCGTGTGGGTGCCGGTCATGCTCGCGCTGGTCGAGGAGGCGTTCGAGCGGGCCCTCGCCGGACAGGTGGACCGGGAGCCGGCCTCCTAGCGGAGGCCATTGGCCGATATGCTCGCGACTCGGCCGCGATTTCCGGCCGTGACGAACACATTCGGACGCCGGCACGGGACCGCCGCGCCGTCCGGAGCGGATCGCCGTGGGCACGTTCCCCCGGCGGACGCATGAGACCCATTGCATGAAATACGTGTCACCTGATACGTTTTCATCCACCACTCGCGCGGGGACGAGACCATCCCTCCCCGGGCCCCGAACCGCCCAGAACACACACCCGAGGACCGCATATGGCCGACTGGACTGACTGGTACACCAAGGAGGACCCGACCAAGTGGGTCCTGGCTGAGATTCTTCGCGACCACGCGCAGAAGACCCCTGATCGGCCCTACCTGAAGTTCGCCGACAACCCGTGGGTGAGCTACGGCGAGGTCAACGCACGGTCGAACAAGGTCGCGAACGCCCTGATCGCCCGTGGGGTGCAGCCGGGTGAATCCGTCTCCGTGATGCTGCCGAACTGCGAGGAGTTCCTCCCCGTCTGGTACGGCATCCTCAAGGCCGGCGCGGTGATGAGCTCCATCAACACCGCCTACAAGGGCGACTTCCTGAGCTGGACCATCAACCTGGTCGAGGCCAAGAAGCTCTTCATCTCGGACATCTACCTCGACCGGCTGGACCTCATCAAGAGCGAGCTCCCCAAGCTCGAGCACGTCATCGTGATGAAGACCGGCAAGCAGAACGGCCCCGACCCGAGCCTCAAGCACGAGACGCTCGAGGAGCTGATGGCCTCCGGTTCCGACGGCGAGCCCGACGGCGTGGAGTACTCCTGGACCGCCGACGCCCGGATCATGTTCACCTCCGGCACCACCGGCCGCTCCAAGGGCGTCATCAAGCAGAACGCCGCCGACTACTTCTCGGCCCGCGGCCTGCTCGAGGTCGTCTCCGCCACGGCGAAGAAGAGCGTCGCCGACCTCGCGGACGACACCTTCTTCAGCTGCCTGCCGCTGTTCCACTCCAACGCCCAGGTGCTCTCCGGGTACCCGGCGCTCGTCGCCGGCGGCCGGGTCGCCTACGTGGAGCGGTTCTCCAGCAGCCAGTTCTGGCAGCAGGTGATCGACGCCGAGGCCACGATCTTCAACTCGATCGGCGCCGTCAGCTACTTCATCTACAACATCGTTCGCGGCGCCGACGCCGAAGGACATCTACTACGAGTTCCAGGACCGGTTCGGGGTCACCTTCATCGAGGGCTACGGCCTCACCGAGACGGGTATGGCCACGTACATGGACCCCACCCAGCCGCCCGTGCCGGGAAGCATCGGCAAGGCGAACCCCGGGTACGAGGTCCTCGTGGTGGAGCCGGGCACCGACCGTCCGCTCCCGCCGAACACGCCGGGCGAGATCGTGGTCGACATGAAGATCCCGAACATCGTGATGCGCGCCTACTACGGCATGCCGGAGAAGACCGCGGAGGACTTCCGCAACCTGAAGCTCCACACCGGCGACCTCGGCCGGATGGACGAGAACGACTACATCTACTTCATGGACCGGGTGAAGGACTACATCCGTCGCCGTGGCGAGAACGTGTCGTCCATGGAGGTCGAGCGCCAGGTCTCCGACCACCCGAACATCAAGGAAGCGGCGGCGATCGGCGTCAAGGCCGGTGAGGGCGCATCCTCGGAGGACGAGATCATGATCGTCTGCATCCCCGAGGGCGAGGCTCCCGACCCGGTGGAGTTCACCCACTGGATGGCAGAGCGGATGCCGTACTTCATGGTGCCGCGCTACATCCGCTTCGTTGAAACGCTTCCGAAGACCCCGACCGAGCGCGTCCAGAAGGTCAAGCTGCGTGACGAAGGCGTCACCGCCGACACCTTCGACCGCGAGGCCGCCGGCATCGTCGTGAAGCGGTAGTACCACCGACCACTGCGGGGTCCCGGCACGGCCGGGGCCCCGCGCTGCTGGAGGACGATCGACGTGAGGACCGACGAGACGCCCCGCATCGACCCGCTCGGTGTACTGGGCTCAGCACCTGCCGGGTTCATGGACGCACTGTCCTACCCGTACTTCCAGTCCGTCTTCGACCGGAAGAGCCGGCGCGTCGCGCTCGGCATGACGGTCGAGTCGGACATCATCCCCTACTCGAGCCCCTATGAGCCGGTCGCCCTGAGCGAGCTGGAGGAGGCCCTGCTGGTGATGGCCGCGACCGGGCTCAACGGCCTCGCGCTCGCGGATCTGGACCCGGCCCGCGGGATGTCCACGCTCGTGCAGTGGACCAACCGGACCTGGCCCAGCGCCTGCAGCAACCACGGCACCGAGCTGTTCTGGTCGAACGACGAGGGCCTGTGGTGGCTGAACATCTTCGGGATGGTCCCCGAGCCCGGTGAGATCTCCACGCTGTCCGGCAAGCCGCTGGAGCAGCAGGCGGAGTTCCTGGTCAACATGTTCCGCCGCGCCCGCGTGCAGCTGAAGGAGGGTCGCGCGGAGCTGCCGACGACGCTCCCCGGGCTGTTCGACTTCAACCAGTGGAACGCCAACAAGCCCGGGACGAGCCTGTTCGTGCCGGTGACGAACATGACGATGGAGTACATCAACGTCCTGTTCATCTACCTGGCGCGGTCGTACAAGTTCTCGATCGTCGACGAGCAGCGCGGGTGGGAGTCCGCCGGCCTGCAGAAGTGGATCGATCAGGGCCGCGTCGACCCGGCCCGGCGCATGGGCATGATGGAGCTCGAGACCCGCGTCCTGTCGATGATGGTCGTCGAGCAGGCCTTCATGTGCCAGAACCTCAACCTCGCCCTCCAGGCCCTCGGCCTCGGCGGGTGGACGTTCACCGGCTACCTCCCGAAGTTCGTGATGGGTGGCGGCGACGTCCCGGGGCTGGGCTTCCGGTTCCTGGAGGACAAGCAGGGCAACGGCTTCGCGGTGGGCCGCGACGGCTACTTCGAGGCGTTCACCCCGCCGTACTACAAGGACATGCACGAGGCCGTCGACGCCTTCATGGCGATGAAGTGGTCGGCCATGGACGAGGACGTCCCCAAGCCGTACAAGAACAACGAGCAGTTCGTAAAGGCCATCCCGCGCCCGCACGACGAGACCGTCGAGATGGTGAAGGACTACTGCCAGTACGTGTGGGACACCTACGGCCGGTTCCCGGCCTACGTGGACCCCATGTACCAGCGGCTGACCTGCCAGGCCCAGCACGTGGACCCGGACTTCTACGAGCAGAACTTCCCCGACGGGGCGATCACCGACCAGCACCGGAACCACTTCCACCGCTGGCACCCCGAGCTGTGCGACCACGAGGGCAAGCCGCCTCGGAAGTCCTGAGCACGGAACGCAACGCGAGGGCGGCCATCGGGCCGCCCTCGCTGGTTCTGGGTGCTGCGTGATCCGTTGCTGGAGTGATCCGGGCTTTGCGAGGTGCGGTAGCTCCGTCGGCGCCCCTTCGGGGCGCCGTTTGCTTTTTCGGACCTGGGGCGGGGAGGGGGTTCGGGGTGGAGTGATCCGGGCGGTGCGTGATCCGGGCTTGGAGTGATCCGGTGTTGGAGTGATCCGGGCGTCGCGTGGTCCGTTGTCGGAGTGATCCGGGCTTTTCCGCTGGCGTAGTTGTTTCGGCGCCCGGAGGGCGCCGTTTGCTTTTCGCTTGTGGTCGTTCTCGTTGCTTCTTATGGCCTGGTCGACTCGCGCAAACGCTGCCCATGGCGCGTCTGAGGGCGTTGGCCCCAGGAACCACGGCTTGCGCCTGCGCTGCCACTGAGC
>LNFL01000191.1 GCA_001464275.1 Actinobacteria bacterium Ga0077560
TCGGCCTGGGCCGCGGCACGGTCCCGCATCCGGAAGATGTAGATCCGCATGAGCGTGAGCCCCCGGGCGGGGTTGGCGCCCCGCTGGTCGCGCAACACGCCGCCCTCGTAGCCGCCCGCGGTGAGCCGGCTCACCGCCGCCGAGATGTTCGGGTCGCCGACCGAGTACAGCGCGTCCACCATGCTCTGGGCGGTGGGCTTCTGCTCCACCGAGCCGGAGTTCAGCGACGGGATGGAGTCCTGGGCCGGCAGGCGCAGCCGCAGGTCGGCCAGGTCGGCCGCGGGGGCCGTGGTGACGGGCGCCGTGGTCGTCACCGTGGTGACCGGGGCCGTGGGCGTGACCGCCGTGGTTGTGCCGGTGCGCACCGTCACCGTCACCTGCACGACGTTCTCGTCGCCGCAGCCGGCCAGCAGGGCGCACGCGGCGAGCGGAACGGCGATCAGGCGGACGATCCGGGGCACGGCCGGGACGGTACGTCCCGCGCGGGCCCGGGTCAAACGATCTCGACCGGCTCCTCCCGGACCGCCTCCTCGGGCGGCAGGGTGCGGGAGATCTGGAAGGCCCGGATCTCCGGCGCGGAGCGGTCGGCGAGCGACACGATCAGGTAGAGCGTCTTCGGGAAGAACGCGAGCTCCACGTCGGTGCGCGACGGGTAGGCGGCCGACCGGGTGTGCGAGTGGTACACCGCCAGCAGGTCCATCCCGGCGTCGTCGATGTCGTCCATGATCCGCATCTGCTCGCGCGGGTCGATGACGTACATGAACGGGCTGCCCTCGGTGTTCACCGCGCGGTAGACGCGCTCGGCGACGCCGTCCCGGCCGCCGATCATCCCGCAGCACTCGTTTGGCAGGTCCTCGGTGGCGTGCGCCACCAGGTCGTCCGCCAGGGCCTTCGGCAGCTTCACGGCTACCAGAAGATCCCGTGGTCGAGGGCGTCCTCGACCTCGTCGACATCCTTGGTCCAGATGCCGGCCGACAGGTACTTCCAGCCGCCGTCGCAGATGATCCCCACGATGGTGCCGCGCTCCATGCGGCTCGCGATCCGGGCGCAGGTGTGAACCACCGCGCCGGATGAGATGCCGGCGAAGATGCCCTCCTCGTCGGCCAGGCGCCGGGTCATCACCAGGGCGTCGCGGTTGCCCACCAGCAGCTTCCGGTCGAGCTTGGTGATGTCCAGGATCGGCGGCACGAAGCCGTCCTCCAGGCTGCGCAGGCCGCTCACCGGGTCACCCTGCATGGGCTCGCACGCCACGATCTGGATCTCCGGGCGGTGCTCCTTGAGCCGCTGCCCGCATCCCATGAGCGTGCCGCCGGTGCCCAGGCCCGCGACGAACACGTCCAGCTCGGGGCAGTCGCGGACGATCTCCTCCGCGGTGCCCTCGTAGTGGGCGCGCGGGTTCGCCGGGTTGCCGTACTGGAACGGCATGAACACGCCGTTCTCCTGCGAGAGCTTGCGCGCCACCTCGACGGCGCCGTTCGAGCCGAACTCGCCGTCGGTCGCCACGATCTCCGCGCCGTACAGCCGCAGCAGCGCCTTGCGCTCCTCGGTGACGTTGTCGGGCATCACCGCCACGAGCTTGTAGCCGCGCACCCGGGCGATCATCGCCATGGAGATCCCGGTGTTCCCGGAGGTGGGCTCCATGATCGTGTCACCGGGCTTGATGAGGCCACGGCGCTCGGCGTCGTCGATGAGCGATCGGGCCGTACGGTCCTTGATGGAGCCCGTGGGGTTGTGGCTCTCCAGCTTGACCAGGATGCGCACATCCGGGTTCGGGGTGATGCGCGAGAGCTCCACCAGCGGCGTGTTGCCGATGGTGGCGACCATGTCCGGGCTCACGGCCCGGGGCGGCTCCAGGCCCGTCGGGGAGGCCACTGTGGTCAACCGGCCCCGCCGGCCATGGCGGGGAGGATCAGCACGGTGTCGCGCTCGCCGACCGGCGTGTCCAGCCACTCGAGCATGCGCACGTCCTCGTCGTTCACGTACAGGTTGACGAAGCGGTGCAGCTCGCCCTCCTCGGTGACCAGCTGCTGCCGCACCGCGGGGTGCTCGGCGTAGATGGCCTCGAGGACCTCGCCCACGGTGCCGCCGTCGACGGTCAGCTCGCGGACCCCGCCGACGGCGGGGCGAAGGACGGGCGGGATGCGGACGGTGCTCACGAGGGTGCCCCCACGGTCGCGGCATGGCGGCCGACGCCGGCGCACCAGGCCTCGTAGTCACGGAACTCCAGCTTGGCGTCCGGGCCGCAGGCCGGGCAATGGGGGTCGCGGCGGACCTTCAGCTCGGTGAACGACATCCCGAGGGCGTCGTACACCAGCAGGCGCCCGGCGAGCGTGTCGCCGATGCCCAGCAGGACCTTGATGGCCTCGTTGGCCTGGATGTTGCCCATCACGCCGCAGAGCACGCCCAGCACGCCGGCCTCGCCGCAGGACGGCGCCAGGTCGGGCGGCGGCGGCTCCGGGAACAGGCACCGGTAGCAGGGCCCCTCGTAGGGGGTGAACACGGATGCGTGGCCCTCGAACCGCAGGATGCTCGCGTGCACCAGCGGGGTGCGCGTCATGAGCGAGGCGTCGGCCAGCAGGTACCGGGTGGGGAAGTTGTCGGCGCCGTCGACGATCACGTCGTACCCGGAGAGCAGGTCCAGGACGTTGTCCTTGTTCACCCGGGTGGCGTGGACGTTCACCTTCACGTCCGGGTTGAGCGCCTCGATGGCGATCTTCGCGCTCTCGCCCTTCAGCATCCCCACGCGATCGGTCGTGTGGATGATCTGGCGCTGCAGGTTGCTGGCGTCCACGACGTCGTCGTCCACCAGGCCGATGGTGCCCACCCCGGCCGCGGCCAGGTAGTAGGCGGCGGGCGAGCCCAGGCCGCCGGCGCCGATGAGCAGCACCTTGGAGTCCAGGAGCTTGAGCTGCCCCTCCTCACCCACCTCGGGGATGAGCACGTGGCGGCTGTACCGGGCGCGCTGGCCGGGGCTGAGCGTGCGCGGCACCTGCACGTCGTTGCCCGACTGCTTCCACCGCGTGAACCCGCCGTGCAGGCTCAGCAGGTTCGTGAAGCCCATCTCCTGAAGGGTGAGGCCGGCAAGCAGCGACCGGTTGCCGCCCGCGCACATCAGGATGATCTCCTGGTCGGGCCGCGCGACGCCGGCGATGCGGCTCTCCAGGAACCCGCGCGGCACCAGCACGGCGCCGGGCACGTGGCCCTCGTCCCATTCGCTCTGCTCGCGGACATCGACCACGAGCGGCGCGTCGCCCGCCGCGATCCGGGCGGCAAGATCCGCGACCTGGATCTCGGGGACCTCGTTCCGGGCGTGGGCCAGGAGGTCCTGATACGTGCGGGGCATGTGGGTCTCCCGATCCTCGCGAATCAATCGGTCAAATGCCTGGGGGATTCTAGCCTTTTCTACCGAGCGCAGGTCAGCATACGCTGCACCCCATGACCCGGCCCACCCTTCGGAAGCAGGACTTCGCGAACATCGACGCCCGTGTGAGATGTCCCACCGAGGACTGCTGGGGCGAGCTGCTGCTCATGCCCGTCGGCGCGGACGAGGAGGGCTTTCCCGAGTTCGCCGAGGCCACCGTGTGCCCATTGTGCATGGGCGCCTTCCGCATCGAGCAGGACATGTCGGACCGCGACCTCTACCTGCGCGTGTCGTGGCTGCGCGCCAACCCGCTGGAGGCCGGCGAGGATGTCTGATCCCCGTATGGCGGCCCGCGAGTTCGCGGCCATCGTGGTGGGCGGCCTCATGCTGGCCATGGCGTGGCTCATCCCGTTCCAGGAGGCCTGGAAGAAGGGCTGGACCGAGCACGAGTTCAACGCGGCGATGGGACAGCTGGTGGGCGCCACCGGCGATCAGATCCCCCGCCTGGGCCTCATCTACGGGGTGGTGGCCGCGCTCGTGATGACGGCCGTGCATGCGGTGGCGTGCCGCCTGCTGCGCCGCCACTGGCTGGTGCAGGGCGCCCTCTCGGCCGCGCTGGTGTTCCTGCTGTGGGGGCTCGTGTTCGCGCCGCTGGCGGGCAGCCGCACCGACGTCCCGGGCGGGCTGTTCGCGGCCGACGCCGGCGTGTCGGCCGTCGTGTGGGCGGCGGTGTCGGCGGTGATCGGAGGGCTCGTGCTGGGCCGCGTCTACGCGCTGGTGCGCGAGGCCGCCTGGTGGGAGCGCAAGCACTTCGACCTGCGCGAGAGCATCGAGACGATCTTCACCGAGGAGAAGCCCGAGAAGGGCGAGACCGGCTACCGCCCCGAGGGCTTCACCGAGTAGCTACTCGAACTCCCCGAAGAGCGGCCCGAACAGGGTGGCGTACGCTCCCGGGGTGACGCCGATCGACTCCGGGGGGCAGGCCCGCTCCAGCTCGCCGAGGCTGCCGAAGACCGCCGCCGGGTCCACGCGGGCCGCGACACCCTCGCGCAGCGCGGCGTGGCCGGGGAACGCGGCGAGCGCCGCGATGACGTCCGCGCCGCGGACGGGACGGTCGTAGATGGCCACCGCGTCCGATCCTACGACCGCGCGGCCCGGCACGTTCGATCGCGTGGGCCTGCTGAGCCTCGCGGCCGGTCACTTCATGGTCGACATGGTGGTGGGGGCGCTGCCGGCGCTGCTGCCCCTGTTCGTGCGCGAGTACCGGCTCTCGGACCTGGCGGCGTCGATGATCCTCGGCGCGTCGCTGCTGGCGTCGTCGGCCGTGCAGCCGGTCTTCGGAGTGGTCGCCGATCGCCGGGCCGCGCCGTGGCTGCTGTACGGCGGCGTCGCGGTGGGCGCCGTCGCGATGGCCTTCACCGGCCTCATGGGGACGTACCTGGCGATCCTGGGGATGGTCGTCGTGTCCGGCCTCGGCATCGCCGGGTACCACCCCGAGGCGGCCCGGGTGGCCAACCGGCTGTCGGGGGGACGGCCGGCGACCGGCCTGGCGTGGTTCATGGTGGGCGGCAACGCGGGGTTCGCCGCCGGCCCGCTGGTGGCGGCCGCGGCGATCCCCCTGCTGGGGCTGCACACCACGCTGGTGTTCATCATCCCGGGCCTCGCGGTGGCCGGCTGGCTGTTCCTGCAACGGTCCCGGCTGGCCACCCCGGTGATGCACGCGACCGCCCGCGCGCGGGCCGGGGCCTCGCACATCCCGGGTCTCTCATTGCTGATGGTGATCACCACCATGCGCACCTGGACCCAGTTCGCGCTGCTGGCCCTGGCGCCCCTGCTGCTGGTGAAGGAGCGCGGCCTCTCGGAGCAGGCCGGGAGCCTGGCCGTGTTCGTCTTCTCGTTCAGCGGCGCCGTCGGCACGATCGGCGGCGCCCGGATCGCCGACCGCTTCGGGGGCCGGCGCATGCTCATGTGGACCATGCCGCCGGCCGCGCCGCTGGTGGCCGGGGTGGCCCTGCTGCCCACGGGTCTGGCCATCGTGAGCCTCGCGGGGGCAGGATTGCTCCTGATGGCGTCCTTCTCGGTGACCGTGGCGATGGGGCAGGAGTACCTGCCGAGCCGGCTCGCGCTGGCCGCGGGCCTCATGATCGGCTTCGCGGCGATCGGCTCCGCGCCGCCGGGGCTGGCGATCTTCGGCGCCCTGGCCGACGCGGCGGGCCGTGAGACCGCCATCCTGGCGGTCGCCTCGCTGCCGGTGCTGGGCGGGCTGCTCGCGCTGATGCTGCCGGCCCCGCGCCCGGTGCCCGCCTGATGGCCCGCGGCGGCAAGCCCCAGCCCGGGCAGGACCTGTTCGGCGCGATGGTGGAGGACCGGCTGGCCAAGACCGGCCCCATGGCGGCGCGCATGCGCCCGCGGTCGCTCGAGGAGATCGCCGGGCAGCCGGCGCTGCTGGGCGATGAGGGCTTCCTGCGCCGTGCGATCGCCGAGGACCGGGTGCCGTCCATGATCCTGTACGGCCCGCCGGGCAGCGGGAAGACCACCATGGCCCGCGTGGTGGCCAACACCACCCGGGCGGTGTTCGAGGAGCTGTCGGCCACCCAGGCCACCGTCGCCGACGTGCGCGCCGCCCTGCAGCGCGCCCGCGACCGGGCGGTCTCGGGCAGCCGCACGGTGCTGTTCATCGACGAGATCCACCGCTTCAACAAGTCCCAGCAGGACGCCCTGCTGCCCGCGGTGGAGGAGGGCCTGGTGACCCTGGTGGGCGCCACCACCGAGAACCCGTACTACGAGGTCAACTCGGCGCTGGTGTCCCGCATGCGCGTGATGGTGCTGGAGCCCCTGGCGCCGGAGGCCGTCACGGCGCTGCTGGATCGCGCCCTCTCCGACGAGCGCGGCCTTGCCGGGCGCGTGAGCCTCGCCCCCGAGGCGCGCGACGCGCTGGTGTCGCGCGCCAACGGCGACGCCCGCTCGGCGCTGAACCTGCTGGAGGCCGCGGCCGGCGGCGTGGCCGACGGGGGCACCGTCACCGTGGAGGACGTGATGGCCGCCGGCGGCGGCCGCGCGGTGGCCTACGACCGCGCGGGCGACGCCCACTACGACACCATCTCGGCGTTCATCAAGAGCATGCGGGCCAGCGACCCCGATGCCGCCGTCTACTACCTGGCGGTGATGCTGGCCGGCGGCGAGGATCCCAAGTTCATCGCCCGGCGCATCATCGTGGCCGCGTCGGAGGACGTGGGAAACGCCGACCCGATGGCCCTCAACGTCGCCACCGCGGCCTCCCGCGCGGTGGAGTTCGTGGGCCTGCCGGAGGCGCGCATCAACCTCGCCCAGGCCGCCATCTACGTGGCGCTCGCCCCCAAGAGCGACGCCTCCTACCGGGCCATCAACGCGGCGCTGGCCAAGGTGGAGGCCGAGGGCGCCCGCCGCCCCCCGCTGGCCCTGCGCGACGCCAGCCGCCCCAACGCCCGGCACTTCGGCCACGGCACCAGCTACGTGAACCCGCACCGCACCCCGCAGGGCTTCGTGCCTGGGTCCCTGCTGCCGGAGGGGCTGGAGGGCGAGCGGTTCTACACGCCCACCGACCGCGGGCCGGAGGGGCGCATGTCGGAGCGCCTGCGCCGGCTGCGCGGCGACGACCGCGACGACGCCGACGAGCGGCCCTTCTGACCGCCGTGCCCGTGGACGGGTCCGCTACCGTGGCGGGCATGGGAATCGCTGAGCAGTTGGACACCGACGCCAAGCAGGCCCTCCGTGACGGAGCCAAGGCCCGCCTGGGCGTCCTGCGTCGCGCCCGCGCGGCGCTCAAGAACGCCGAGATCGAGGCCCGCGGCCCGCTGTCGGAGGACGACGCGGTGAAGGTGCTGCAGGGCATGGTGAAGCGCCACAAGGAGTCCATCGAGCAGTTCACCGCCGGTGGGCGCACCGACCTCGTGGACAAGGAGGTCGCCGAGATGGCAGTGCTGGAGGAGTACCTGCCGGCCCAGCTCGACGACGCCGCGATCGAGGCGATCGTGGCCGAGGTGATCGCCGCAGAGGGCGTCACCGACGCCAAGGGCCTCGGGAAGATCATGAAGCCGGCCATGGCACGCCTGGCCGGGCAGGCCGACGGCGGACGGGTGCGCGAGATCGCCCAGCGCCTGCTGGCGGGCTGACCCGTGGCGCGCCTCCCCCGCGGCGTGGAGCGCATCGCACCGGGGCCGGGCCAGGAGTCGGTGTGGGACTACCCGCGCCCGCCGCGGCTGGAGGCCAACACCCGCCACCTGGTGGTGGTCCTCGGCGGTGAGGTGGTCGCCGAGACGCGCGGCGGCTACCGCGTGCTGGAGACCTCCCACCCGCCGCAGTACTACTTCCCGCCCGAGGACATCTCGGCCGGGGCGCTGCGCGCGGCGGCCGGCGGCGGCTCGTTCTGCGAGTGGAAGGGCGAGGCCGAGTACTGGGACGTCCACGGCGGCGGCGCCGTCGCGGGCCGGTCGGCGTGGAGCTACGCGTCACCCACGGCCCCGTTCGCGCCCATCGCCGGCCACGTCGCGTTCTACGTCGCGCCGATGGACCGCTGCGAGGTGGACGGCGAGGTGGTCGTCCCGCAGCCCGGCGGGTTCTACGGCGGCTGGATCACGTCCCACGTCGTGGGACCGTTCAAGGGCGTCCCGGGCTCCCGGGGCTGGTAGCGAAGCGGACGGTCACCGACGCGGTGACCTCCTGCGCGCCGGCCTCCACCGGCATGCCCTTCCCCATCCGCATCTCGGCCATCATCACCGGCGGCCCGGCCACCTGGCCGGCGCCCTCGGTGACCGCCTCGATCGCGCCCAGCTCCAGCCCCGCGGCGCGCGCGACACCCCGCGCCTTCTCGCGCGCGGCGTCGATGGCCAGGGCCAGGGCCTCGGCGTAGGCCCCCGAGGGGTCCGAGACCTCCAGCGACAGCCCGTCCACGCGGTCGGCGCCGGCGGCCAGCGCGACGTCCAGCACCCGGCCCACCGCATCCAGGTCGCGGATGGTGGCGAGGGTCGCGCAGGAGGCGACGTGGCCGTTCGGCGTGCCGGTGGTGTCGTAGCGCTGCCCCACCGACAGGTGCGCGGTGCGGATGTCGGCGTCGCCCAGGCCGGCGCCGCGCAGCGCCCCGGTCACCGCGCCAACCCGCGTGGCGAGCACGTCCATCGCCTCCGCGGCGCTCGGTGCCTCGGCGCTCACGCCCAGGTGGACCGCGGCCCGGTCGGGGCGGACCTCCACCGCGGCGGTTCCGGTGACGGTGATGCCGGTCACGGCGTCACGGTACACCGGGCGCGCGGCGTCACGGCCTCCGGACGGTGACCCTGCCGTTCGCGTCCACCGACACCGGGATGCGCACGGTGCGGAACCCGGGAGCCGAGACCACCACCACGCGGGTGCCCGGACGCCGGAGCCGGATGACCACTGCGCCGCGGTTCCCGACGGCCACCGGGCGGCGGGCCACCAGGACGCGCGCGCCCACGACCACGCGCAGCCGCACCACCACGCGCCCCACCCGGGCGTTCCAGCGCGCCGCGACCACACGGCCGGCCGGCGCGATGGCGGCGTTGCCGGTGCCCGGCGGCGGCGGCGGGGGCACGCCCAGCAGGTCGCCGTCGATGGTGTCGGGGTCCACGGCCTGCACCTGCACGCTCGCCTCCGACGCGTTCCCGACGACGTCGTGCGACCGCACCGTGATGCGCCGCGTGCCCCGGCCGATCCCGACGACCGCCCTGCCCTGGCCCGCGGCGACCCGGGCGACCGGCGCGCCGTCCACCAGCACCACGTCGTCCCCCGGGCCGCTCCCGCCCGGGTTGTCGCCGGGCGGCGTCCAGGTCACGGTGAGGGCCCCCGCGGCCACCAGGGAGTCGGGCTGCAGCGCCAGCCGCGGCAGCGGCGGCGGGGTGAGGTCGGCGGCCAGGTCGACCCGCGGCAACGGCCCCACGATGCCGTTCTCCGGATCGGGCTGCCGGGTGCCGGTGGCCTGCAGGCGGGCCAGCACCTCGGCGGGGGTGAACGGGGTGCCACGCTCGGCGCGGGCGATGCCCTGCATCGCGGCGATCGCGCCGGCGACGGCGGCGGAGGCGCTGGAGGTGCCGTTGAAGCACCCGGTGTAGCTGCGGCTGCCATCGCCGGCGCCGCCGAACAGGAAGCCGTAGTACGACGCGCCGGCGGTGGCGGTCACCACGGCGTGCGCCGGGCCCTGCACGTCCACCCGCGGGCCGCTGTTGGACGACGGGTGGCGCGTCGCCAGGACGCCGGCGCCCTCGGGGACCTGCCCGCCGCCCACCACGATCGCGGTGTCGGATCCGGGGGTGCCGTACTCGGACATGGCCCGTCCGCCGTTGCCCGCGGGCAGCACCACCACGATGCCCTTCGCCGTGGCCGCGGCGATGGCGGCGGCGACCGCCGCACCGTAGTCGCCGGTGTCGGCGGGACCGCGATCCCGTGACTGCTGCTCGATCAGCAGCACGTCCCCGGGGTCCAGCTGGTCGGCGGCCGTGGCGATGGCGTACGACGGGCTGTAGATGCTGCCCACCCACGGTCCCACGGGGAGGAGCTCCGCCGCGGGCGCCAGGCCGGTGATCCCCACGCCGTCGGCACGCCCGCCGATGAGCGACAGCACGGCCGTCCCGTGGCTGATGTTCGCCGCCGGCGTGGATCCCGGCCGGTACGGCTGCGGCAGGTCACGGTCGGCGAGCTCGATGTGCGCGGGGTCCCAGTCGTACTCGATGTCGGCGACGCGGACGCCGGTGCCGTCCCCGCCCGCCGGGAGGTTGGCCATGCCGAGATACGCGCGGGTGGTCTGCAGGGAGCTGAGGTCCGGCACCGTGTCGCCCGGGCCGGGCGGCAGCGGCGCCGGGCCGATCCCCTCCGGCAGGATCCGGCACTGCTGGGCGGGCGCCGGGCCCGGTGCAGTCGCCACGCGCGCTGCGCGCACGCCCGGGCGGGCGCGCAGCGCCGCGGCCAGGCGGGCGGCCGCCGGACGGCTGGGGGCCGACACCATGGCCCAGCGGGAGAGGTCGGGCGCGGTGCGTCCGGCACGGCCGGCCGCGGCGCGCAGCCGCGCGGCGGTGCGCGCGGGGACCATCGGGGCGGCGCCCGGGCCCAGGGACGCGACGGCGACCCCCGGGGCGAGGCGCACGACGACCGCCGACGGGGCCGGCGAGGGCAGGTTCGGCTGGGCCGCGGCGGGCACCGACGCGGCGATCAGGGCGAACGCGCTCATCCATGATGGCGTCCAAGGCACGTTGGTTAGGGTACGGCTCCTCCCGGAGATCCGTACTGGACGTTGTGGTGGTTTCGGAGCTGACAGAGGTCGAAGAACGACGGATCCGCCCGTTCGTCACCGACACGACGGGGCCGGTGTTCGCCCTCACGAACCTCCCCGAGACCGTGAAGGGCGCGCTGTTCGCCCGCTACTCGCGCTCGCCGAAGAGCCTGCGGCGCCTCCTGCTGGACGAGTTCATGGCCGACGGCGCCGGCGCGGCGGGCGAGGCCGCCGGGGTGGAGCGCGCAGAGGCCCTCTACGACCGCATGCTGGCCGAGTACGGCGACGACTCGGTGGCCCAGCTGGGCGGCGCGCACGTGGCGGTGGAGGGCGTGTCGAACGTGCTCACCAAGGTGCTGCAGTGGGGCCGGCTGGCGAGCTACCTGGAGCAGTCCACCCGGTACATCGCCTACACCGACCGCCCCGGCGGGCGCTGGCGGTACCACACCCCCGCGCACGTGGCCGCCCACCCGGAGCTGGGTCCGCAATACACGGACGTGCTGGACCGGGCCTTCGCGATCTACACCGACCTGCTGCCGCGCATGACCGCGCACTGGGATGCGCGGGTGCCGCAGGACGGCACGCCCGCCGCGGCACGCGACCGGGCGATCCGCGCCCGCGCGCTGGACTCCCTGCGGGGCCTGCTGCCGGCGGCGACCACGTCCAACATGGGCATCTTCGCCTCCGGGCAGGCCTACGAGGCGCTGCTGATCCGGCTGATGGCGCACCCCCTGGCGGAGGCCCGGGAGTGCGGTGAGCGGATGCTCGTGCAGCTGCGCCAGGTCATCCCGGCGTTCCTGAGCCGCGTGGACCGCCCGGACCGCGGGGTGCGCACCGCCGGGTACCTCTCGGATGTGCGCACGGCCACCGCCCGCGTGGCCGCGGAACTGCTGCCGCCCCCGCCCGACGCCCCGTGCGAGCCCCGGGTGGAGCTGGTGGACTGGGATCCCGACGGCGAGGACCGCGTGGTGGCCCACGCCCTGTGGCCCGACAGCGGGCGGTCGCTGGCCGAGGTGCGCGAGCTGGTGCGGGCCATGAGCTCCGAGGACCGGGGCCACGTGCTGGCCGCCTACGCGGGTGAGCGCGGCGACCGGCGGCACCGGCCCGGCCGGGCGCTGGAGGCCTGCACGTACACGTTCGAGGTGACCTGCGACTACGGCGCCTACCGCGACCTGCAGCGCCACCGTCTGCTCACGCTGCAGGCGCAGGCCCTGACGCCCCATCTGGGCTGGGCGCTGCCGCCCGAGGTCGCCGACGCCAGCCTGGACGGCGACTACGCCCGGGTGATGGCCGAGAGCGCCCAGCTGCACGCCGCGCTGTGGGAGGTGTTCCCCCAGGAGGCCCCGTACGCGGTGAGCCTGGCGCACCGGATGCGGTTCACCGTGGTGATGAACGCCCGCGAGGCGATGCACCTGATCGAGCTGCGGAGCCAGCCGCAGGGGCACGAGTCGTACCGGCGCGTGGCGCAGGAGATGCACCGCCGGATCGCCGATGTGGCCGGGCACCGGCACATCGCGGGGATGATGGGCTTCGTGGACCACTCCGGCGCGGACGCCGGCCGCATGGCCGCCGAACGCCGCCGGGAAGAGCGGCTGCGCTAGGGTCAGCGGCGATGTCCGATCGCCGACCGCGTCTCGGGGGCATGGCCCTCGCCAATGGACTGCTCGTCCACGGCCCCAAGCACTGGGCCGCCGCGGTGCGCGAGCGCGACGGCAGCGTGAGCGTCGCGTCGGGCGCAAAGCCCCGCCTGGCGATCGGCCCGCTGGGCGACGTGCCCCTGGTGCGCGGCGTGCTGCGCCTGGGCGAGGCCATCGCCGTGCTGCCCGCCATGCGCCGCGGGATGCCGCAGGCCCGGTTCGCCGTGGAGACCCGCGGGGGGCCCATGGGCCTGGCCGCCGCGCTGGTGCTGGGCCAGATCGCACGCCGCCGGCTGCGCTCGCCGCTGGCGCAGGAGGCCGCTGCCGCGGTGGTGGGCCTCATCCCCGCCGTCGTGTCGCTGCGCGGCTCCCGCGCGGCGGTGTGGCACGCGGTGGAGCACAAGAGCATCGCCGCCTACGAACAGGGCGGCCCCGC
>LNFL01000192.1 GCA_001464275.1 Actinobacteria bacterium Ga0077560
CGCCCACGCGCGAGTGCTCGGACGCGGTGCGGGCGGCACTGCCGTTCACGCCCACCGCCGAGCAGGAGCGGGCGCTGCGGGAGATCTCCCGCGACCTGCGCGAGCCCGCGCCCATGCGCCGCCTGCTGCAGGGGGAGGTGGGATCCGGCAAGACGCTGGTCGCGGTGCTCGCGGTGTGCCAGGCGGTCGAGGCGGGGTGCCAGGCCGCGATCCTGGTGCCCACCGAGACACTGGCCGAGCAGCACCTGCGCTCCCTGGACGCGCTGCTGGCCCCGGCCGGCCTCACGCCGGTGCTGCTCACGGGCAAGGTCCCGCAGGCCGAGCGCGAGCGGCGGCTCATGGCGCTGCGGACCGGCACCGCGCCGATCGCCGTCGGCACCCAGGCGTTGCTCTCCCAGGGGGTGGACTTCGCCCGGCTGGGCCTGCTGGTGGTGGACGAGCAGCACCGCTTCGGCGTGGAGCAGCGGCACGCCCTGGCCGAGCGCGTGCTGGACGTCGACGGCCGCGCGGCGCACATCCTCTACATGACCGCCACGCCGATCCCCCGCACGCTGGCGCTCACCAGCTACGGGGACCTCACCGTGTCCACGATCCGCGGCCGCCCGGCCGGGCGGGGCCCGGTGGAGACCCGCTGGATCCGCGAGGAGGAGCGGGAGGCGGCGTACGCCGAGGTGCGCGAGGAGCTGCGCGCCGGCGGGCAGGCCTACGTGATCTGCCCGCTGGTGGAGGGTGGGGAGGCCGCCGAGGCGAAGGCCGCGACCCAGGAGGCCGAGCGCCTGCAGGAGGGGGCGTTCCGCGAGCACCGGGTGGGCCTGGTCCACGGGGCGATGAAGGCGGACGCCAAGCGCGAGGCGATGGCGGCGTTCGGCGCGGGCGACACCGACGTCCTGGTGGCCACCACGGTCGTGGAGGTGGGCATCGACGTCCCGAACGCCTCGATCATCCTCATCGAGGGCTCCGACCGCTTCGGGCTCGCCCAGCTGCACCAGCTGCGCGGGCGGGTGGGGCGCGGCAGCCGGCCGGGACGCTGCCTGGTGTTCGGGGAGCCGGCCACGGAGGACGGCGTGCGGCGGCTGGAGGCGCTCACCCAGACCTCGGACGGGTTCCGGCTGGCCGAGCTGGACCTGCAGATCCGCGGTGAGGGCTCGCTGCTGGGCGTCCGCCAGGCGGGCCCCACGGATCTGCGCTGGGCCCGGCTCGCCCGCGACCGGCGGCCGCTGGCCGAGGCCCGGCAGGTGGCCCGGCGGCTGCTGCGGGCCGACCCGCACATGACCCGGGCCGAGCACGTCCTGCTGCGCGGTGCCGTGGAGGAGCGCTTCGCGTCCATCCCCAAGCTGATGGACGCCTGATGGCGGGGCTGCGGGTCATCGCGGGCGAGCACCGCGGCCGGCGGCTGGCGACGCCCGCGGGGCGGGACACGCGCCCCACGGCCGACCGCGTGCGCGAAGCAGTCTTCTCGATCCTGGGCCCCATCGGGGGCGTGGAGGTCCTGGACCTGTTCGCCGGCTCGGGCGCGATGGGCATCGAGGCCCTCTCCCGCGGTGCGTCGTCGGCGACGTTCGTGGACCGCGCCCGTCCGGCCTGCGATTGCATCCGCGCGAACCTCGACGCGCTGGGCGTCTCGGACCACGCCAGGGTGGTCTGCCGCGACTGGCGACAGGCGCTCGCCGCGGACCACGCGACCGGGAGGTTCTACGGGTTGTGCCTCATCGACCCCCCCTATAGCGTGCTCGCGCGGATTGGGGACGCCATCGCGGATGCGCTCGCCCCGATCGTCTCACCGGGCGGCCACGTGGTCGTGGAGGGCCCGGCGAGCTCACCTCTCCCGACGCTCGGCGTGCTCCCCGTGGCTGATCGCACCGATCGCACATACGGCTCCACCCGCATCACCGTCATCCGCGTCGCGGAGGCCGGTGGGTGAGCGGCACTCACCGCATCGCGATGTGCCCGGGGACCTACGACCCGGTCACCTACGGCCACCTGGACATCATCGAAAGGGCTTCCCGCCTGTTCGACGAAGTGTTCGTGGCGGTGACCGATGGATCATTCAAGAAGACGCCGATGTTCTCGACCGACGAGCGGGTCACGTTCGTGCGCGACGCGACGGCCGAACTGGGCCTCGCCAACGTGCGGGTCGGCGGATTCAACTGCCTGGTCACCGACCAGGCGCGCTCGCTGGGCGCCGTCGCCGTGGTGAAGGGGCTTCGCGCCACCTCGGACTTCGACTATGAGTTCCAGATGGCCCAGATCAACAAACATCTGGCCCGGGAGATCGAGACCGTCTACCTTCCGGCGACGCCCAAGTACAGCTTCATCAGCTCGAGCGGGATCCGCGAGGTGGCCGCCTGGGGCGGCGACGTCGATGCATTTGTTCCACCCCGGGTGGCGCAGGCGCTGCGAGAGCGCAGCCCGCGTCCGCCCGGATCCGGGCATTCTGACTGAGGAGGGTGCGTGGACGTTCTCGAGCTGATCGACAAGCTGGACGACCTGATCCACAACGCGCGGGCCGTCCCCTTGACCGATCAGGTCCGGATCAGATGCGCTCGACGATCCCCGAGGAGGTCAAGCAGGCCCGGTGGATCGTCAAGGAACGCCAGGAGATGCTGGCCGAGGCCAAGCGCGAGGCCGATCGTATCGTCGCCGAGGCGCGCGACTCCGCTGCGCGTGAGGTCTCCCAGCAGGAGGTCGTCCGCAAGGCCGAGCGCGAGGCGGAGTCGATCCTCGAGGACGCGCGCCTTCGCGAGCGCGAGGTGCGGCTGGGCGCCGAGGATTACGCCGACGAGGTGCTGGGAACGCTCGAGGTGAACCTCGGGAAGTTCCTGGCGGCCGTCCAGCGCGGCCGGGACCGCCTGCAGGGCAAGGTGCAGGCCGAGGAAACCTCCGGCGGCAACGTGATCTACGACGAGCAGGCAGACGAGCA
>LNFL01000193.1 GCA_001464275.1 Actinobacteria bacterium Ga0077560
CGTCGAAGGCCCGGATGTCGGCCGACGCGTTCCTTCGCGGATGGCGTGGACCCTTGGAGATCGCATGAGCGAAGGACGCCTTTCCCCGGAACGCCTCTCGGCCTTCCGCGTCCTGCGTCGCGTGGACGAGGGGGCCTTCACCGACCGGGCGTTCGCGGCCGAGGCGCGCAAGTCGGACCTGCCGCCCCGGGAGCGCGCGGCCGCGATGCGGCTCGCCTACGGCGCCACCCAGCGCCGGCGGACCCTGGACCTGCTCATCGACGACGCGCTGGACAATCCGGCGGGGCTCGAGTCCGAGGTGCGCGACATCCTGCGGCTCGGGGCCTACGAGCTGGTGTGGAGCGACCGGGTGCCGGCGCCCGCGGCCGTCGACCAGGCGGTGCGCCTGGCGCGCAGCGTCCACGGCGTCGCCCGTCGCCGCGCGGCCCGCGCCGGCGTGGTGAACGCCGTCATGCGCCGGCTGGCCGACAGCGCGCCCGCGCGCGTCGCCGCGCTCGCCGAGGACCGCTCCGCGCCACAGCTGGCGCACTCCATGCCGGATTGGATCTCCGAGGGGCTCATCGAGTCGCTGGGCGCCGATGACGCCTGGGCCGTGATGGCCGCGGCCAACGAGCCCGCGGAGTCGGCGCTGCGCTGGAACTCCCTGCGCGGCCCCCGGGAGGACGTCCTGTCGGCCCTGCCGGTCTCATGGCACGGCGACCCCCTGCTGCCCGAGGCGATCGTCCTGGAGGGCGCGTTCGGCGTCGAGGACTCCGAGCTGTGGGCCGACGGCCGGGCGATGGGGCAGAGCCGCGCGTCGATGCTCCCCGCCAGGGCGCTCGACCCGCAGCCGGGTGAGCGGATCCTCGACCTGTGCTCCGCGCCGGGCGCGAAGGCGACCCACCTGGCCGCGCTGGCGGGCAACGAGGCGACCCTGGTGTGCGTGGAGCTGCACCCGGCGCGCGCGAAGGCTCTGCGGGCGCTGGCGGAGCGCATGGGCGCGCGGCTCGAGGTGATCGAGGGCGACGG